>SZOV01000016.1 GCA_030263375.1 Deltaproteobacteria bacterium PRO3 | reverse complement strand
CCCTCGCCTCGCCCGGCCCCACGCCCAGCGCGGAACCTGTCGCTACGCCGAGTCCCCTGCCTTCGCCCAGCGCGACCCCAAGCCCCAGCCCCGCGGCGACCGCGACGCCGCTCCCCACGCCCGTCGCCTCCGACCCCTTCGCCGACGCGGTGGTCTCCTTTCAGCCGGGGCCCGGCGCCGGCTTCGGCGCGGACCGCCTGCCCGACATCGTCCTCGGAGCTCCCAAGGGCGGAGGGCTGCAGCAGGGCGGCTTCGACGTCCTTTCCCTGGGAGCCGGAGGCAGCATCGTCTTGAAATCCGACGCCGCCATCCTCGACGGCCCCGGGCCCGACTTCATCGTCTTCGAGAACGCCTTCTACGCGGGCGGAAACCCCGCCGCGCCCTTCGCCGAGCCCGGCGAGGTGGCCGTCAGCCAGGACGGGATTCAGTTCTTCGCCTTCCCCTGCGCCAGCGGCAACCGCGAAGAACTCTACCCCGGCTGCGCGGGCGTACACCCCGTGCTCGCCAACGCCGAGCTCAACACCGTCGACCCCACCGATCCCGCGGCGGCCGGCGGCGACACCTTCGACTTGGGCGAGCTCGGCCTGCCCTGGGCGCGCTTCATCCGCATCCGCGACTTGAGTTCGGAGGGCACCGGGACTTCCGCGGGATTCGACCTCGACGCGCTGAGCGTCGTGCATCGGTAATTTTTTTTAAGGAGAAAACCATGAGCCAAGAAATCTGCATCGACCCCAGAACCTACTACCTGGAAACGCCTCAGGTCTGCGAAGCGCCCCTCGAGACACTGCCCTCGGCCTCGCCCGCCAATTCCCCGACCGGCGATGCCTTCGTGTCGACGCTGCCGCCCCCTCCGCCCGCCTCGCGCCTCGCCGTCCGCGACTCCGCGACCTTCCGAGCCGCCCTGCTCCGCGACGCCTTCGGCGCCCTGCCGCGACACGAGGCCCCGCACTGGGACAGCCCCGTCGCCTACAGCCTTTGGGCCCTCTTTCCCGCCGCCTGCGACAGCCACCCGCCGCTCCATAACGAGGCGGGCGGCGACTCCTCCGAGGGAGGCTTCGACGGCGGCGACGCCGAGACGCCGCCTGCTTTGAGCCTCACGGGCTTTACGACCCACGACACGGCCCCCTGCGGCGCGGCCGGTCTCGTCACCGACCTGGACGAGGGCCTGGGCGTCTGCGCCAATTACGCGACGAACGACCACCACCTCTTCTCCTGGGACCCCGCTCGTCCCGGGGCCGCGGCCTCGATCATCCCGCTTACCTGGGCCCCTGACCAAGTCCTGCGCGCCGCGGACGGCGAGATCTTCATCACGACGCACCAAAATCCCGGCCTGGCCGCCGTCCGGCCGGAAGAGGGCTCGGAGTCGCATCACCCCTTCCCCGCCTCCCTCCCGACTTCGGCCACATCTTCCAGCGGCCGGGCGCTCGCGGCGATTCGGCCCGCCTATCCGAAGGGCTTAGTCGAGATCGAGGGCCAGGTTTTCATCGCCACCTCCAACTACGACGAGGTCCACGACGACTACCAACCCGGCACCGTCTTGGCCTTCCAGCGCGCGACCGGGAACTTCGGCGTCCTGAGCACCTCGGGCTACAACCCCACCTCGGTCGGCGTGGCCGACGGCCGTCTCCTCGTCGTCAGCAGCGGCGCGGTGGACCGCAACGGACTGGCGACGACCGACGGGTTTTTGGACGTCTTCGATCCCCTGAGTCACGACCTGGTGCGCAGCATCCCCTTGGGGCAGCGCGGGGCCGGGGTCTCCGGCGAGATCAGCCTCAGCCCGGACGGCGGCACCGCCTACCTGCCGACCGCGGACAACAGCGGGCGCATCCTGGCGGTGAACTTGAACAACGGCACCTTGCGGGAGATCTCGATGACCGCGGCCGGGGTCTCCGGCGCGCGGATCTTCTTTCCCAGCCTGCAAGTCGGCGAGGACGGGCGTTACGGGATCGCGGCCAATTTCAACGACGGAAAGGTCTATCCCCTCGACCTGACCTCCGGGACCCTGAGCGCCCCGCCGCTGGCCATCGACGGCGACACCGCCGACGGCGAGGGCCTGAGCGACGGCTTGAGGATAGGGGCGGATTACTTTGTCGGCCTGGGGCCGCGGCTGCTCCGGCTGCAAGCCGATCGATAAGGCAGGAATTGAATCCTTGAAAATTCAAATATTCCATTTGAATTTTCAAGGATGTTTTGTATCCGGGGAATGACAAATACCCGCTTCACAAAAAGGCGACGGCCCTGTCTTTAGAGGATTTTGCGGTTGCGGTCGGCCGAAAACCTTAAACCCCGCTGCAGGTCGGTCATAAGGTATTGCCCCGAATCTATTTTCGCTGCTCGCCGATAATAGAAATTGGCCGCCTGTGACGTTTGACGCAATGCAGCGTCAGACGGGTGCCCACCGGTAACCTTTCGGTTACGCGGCCGGTTGACAAGGACGTACAGAAGGGTTATCCGCCCCTCACGCGGGGCGGTTCCAGGACGCGTCACGATCAGGTGGGTGTGTGCTGTAATCTCAGGGTGTAACGGGCATTAAGCATGGCCTCCATCTTTATCTACAACCGGACCCGCGGAAAATGCGTCGAGCTCTGCACGCCGCGCATCGCGGAAGAGGACATCGCCCAGCTTCGCTCCGCCCTCCCCAACAACCTCGAGGGCATCTCCTTCGCCTCCCCCATCGACAGCTTCGAAGACAAGACGGTCTCGGAAGTCCGCGTCGAAGACCGCGAGTCGCGCGTCGCCGAATATCTCAAGAGCATCGGCAACAAGCTCGAGCAGCTCCAGCAGATGCCGGGGGCCATCCGTTTCTACGACCTCGCCTTCCGCCTGAGCGGCTCCAGCGAGGTCTTGATGATGAAGGCCCGGGCCTTAAGCCAATACGGCCAGGCCGACCAGGCGACCCGCCTGCTGAACCGCGTGGCCGACAAGCACCCCGACGCCCCCGAGCCGCACTTCATGTACGGAAAACTGGCCTTAAGCCGGGCCGACTACGCCCAGGCCCAGGCCCACTTCGCCGCGGCCCAGGCCCGGCTGCGCGCGAGCAACGTCGAGCACAAGCGCCTCTCCGAGATTTTGGCGATCTACGAGCGCTTCGTCGCAATCTACCTGGACCGCGATCAGCTCTTCACCCGCGACCTGCCCCAAGAGTCCTGCATCTCCGAGATCCGCCGCCTGCGGCAGCGCACCCAGGCCCTGATGCGCGACATCCGCGGCCACAACAGCGCCGAGATCCAGGGCATGAGCTTCTTCCTCGAGACCCAGGACAAGATTTTCGAAAAATGGCTCGACGAAATGGGTGCCCCGAGTGAGGAAAACCCGGCCTGACATGCGCGCGGCGCTCAGCTTGGCCCTCGCCGTCCTGCTTTGGCTTGCGCCCGCCCTCCCCGCCTTCGCCTATTCCCGCATCGTCTCGCTCAAGCCCAACTTGACCGAAATCCTCTTCGAGCTGGGCCTCGGCGCCCAAGTGGTCGGCGTCACGCAATGGTGCCGGCGCCCCGAGGCGGCGCAGGCCTTGCCCAAGGTCGCGGACTACCTGAAGGCCTTTCCCGAGCCCATCCTGCGCCTAAAACCCGACCTGGTGATCGGCACGAAGGAAAACGGATCGGAGAAGGAGATTCGCTTCCTCCTCGAGCGCGGCGTGCCGGTGCTGACCCTGGGCAGCGCGGCGAACAGCTCGCCCAAAGAGGTCGCGGCGCTGCAGGCGCAGGGCTTCGAGGTCGACACCCTGGGCTTCGCAGGCCTTGAAGAAACGATGCGCTCGATCGAGGCCCTGGGCGCCTTGCTCGGCAAGGCCGAGGCGGCGCGGGCGACCGTCGCCAAGATGCGGGCGGAGCTCTCCGCCCTGAAGGCCGCGGCCGCGGCGGTGCCGAAGCGACGCGTCCTCTACGTGGTCGGCTACCAGCCCCTGGTCGTGGCGGGGGGAAACAACTTCTTCGACGAAGCGGGGGCCTATATCGGCGCGGTGAACGTCGCCAGGGAGAGCCGCCTGAAATACCCGTATTACACGACGGAATTGTTGATCCGCGCCGCGCCCGACGTTATCCTCGACTTCGCGATGGGCTCGGAGGCCGGCGAGGCCGCGAAGCGGGGCAGGGCGGATTTTTGGAAAAATTTCCCTTCGATCCCCGCCGTCAAGAACGGCCAAATCCACGCCCTCGACATCGAGACGATGCGCGCCGCGCCTAGCCTGCCGGCCACGCTGCGCGGGCTCTTCACGCTCCTGCACCCGAGGTCCCCATGAATCTTCCCGCCATCCCCACGCCCGGCGTCGTCAAATGGTACCGCTTTTATTGCGCCGTCATGATCTTCATCTATACCCTGACGCTGGCCCTCTCCGTCCTGGGGCTAGTCTTCGCCAAGCATTGGATGGTCGAGCCCGACGCGCCTCCCTGGCTGATGACCGGTTACTTGGTCTTTTTGGGCATGATGAGCCTGGCCCTGATCGGCGTCTTCGTCGCGACCTTCTTCCTGCCGCGTTCCCCGGGGGCCTGGATCTACCACATCATCCTGATCTGCCTGGGCCTGGGCAGCCCCTGCTTCATCCCGATCTGCGTCCCGCTGCTGATCTACTGGCTGCAACCCCCGACCAAGGCCTATTACGGCCGCGATTGAGCGCGGTTATTTTTGATTTGACGAATCGGGACTTCCGGCTATGAAGCCGCCATGGCCGAATTGTTCACCCCCGAAAACCTCGTCGCCCTCCTCACCCTGACCAGCCTCGAGATCGTCCTGGGCATCGACAACATCGTCTTCATCGCCATCCTGACCGGGAAGCTCCCGGCGCACCAGCAGGGCAAGGCCCGGCAGATCGGCCTCTTCCTGGCGATGGCCATGCGGATCGCCCTGCTCTTGGGGATCAGCTGGGTGATGGGCCTGACCAAGCCGCTCTTCGAAATTTTAGATCACGGCTTCTCGGGGCGCGACCTGATCCTGCTGATCGGCGGCCTCTTCCTCATCGCCAAGGCCACTTACGAGATCCACGACAAGCTGGAGGGCGCCGAGCACGCGGACAAAAAAGTCGCGGTGCGTTCTTTCAGCGCGGTGATTCTGCAGATCTTGGCGCTGGACATCATCTTCTCGCTGGACTCGGTCATCACGGCGGTCGGCATGGCCAAGCACATCGAGATCATGATCGCGGCGGTGGTGATCGCGGTGGGGGTGATGATCGTCTTTGCCGGCAAGGTGAGCCGCTTCATCGAGAGGCATCCCACCTTCAAGATGCTGGCCCTGGCCTTCCTGTTGCTGATCGGCGTGATGCTCACCATCGAGGGCGTCGGCCAGCACATCAACAAGGGCTACATCTACTTCGCGATGGCCTTCTCGCTCTTCGTCGAGCTTCTGAACATGAAGCTGCACAAGCCCGGCAAGCCGGTGCAGCTGCGGGACGAGCCGAAGCTGGAGCAGGCTTAGTCCCGACGGAAGTTCGAGGGAATCATAGGTAGTACTTGCCGAATCCTTCCAAAAACTAAGAAATGACGCAATCCCGTGGACCCGCGGACGATAAGCGTCCCACGCCACGACACCGCAATTCTCGAGGGGATCCCATGTCACGGAATTTCGCCAAGGCCCTCGCCGGCCTCGCCACTTTGTCTCTACTGGCCTGCGGCGGAGGCGCCTCCAACGCCCCGGAGAACCCGGCGCCGCCGGCCTCGCCCAGCTTTAACTACGTCGCCCTGGGCGACAGCCTGGCCGCCGGGGTGCAAGACGGCACCACCAACGAGCACACCCAGCCGCACAGCTACGCGGCGATCCTCGCCAAGCAGCTCGCCAAGGCCTATGGCGGCACGCTGACCATGCCCCTGCTCGCGGTCGACGGGCCGCGCAAAAACCCCGACAAGATCCCCACCCTCCTCGGCATCTCGGGCGAGGACTCCAAGAGCATTTTCGAGACCAAGGCCACGGGCGAGGCGCTGAGCTCCGCGAGCAGTCTCCGCGACCGCACCCTGGCGCCGATCGCCTTTTCCGAATACCGCGGAGAGCCCACCAGCCAGCTCGATGCCGCGCTCTGGCTGGCAGAGAAATGGAAAGACGCGAATCCCGCCACGCCCAAGATCATGACCCTTTGGCTCAACAACGACGTGCTGGGCTCGGTGGTCCAGATCGGCAACGAGAATTACACGTCCGCCGGCGTCGCGGCGGCGATGACGCCTCCGGAGGAATTCCGGGCGAACATGGATTTTGTCTTGGGGAAATTGGCCGCGACCGGCGCAGAGGTTTTCGTCGGCAACATCCCCGACATCACGCAGATCGCCTACCTGGTCTCGGGCGAGACGGTGAAACGCTGGACGGGCTTGACGGTCCCCGCCGACCGTCTGCCGGAGGGCGCCCGGATGAGCCTCCCCGCCGCCCTGCGTATCTACACCGATTTACTCGCCGGCCGCGAGTGGGAGGCGACGCTGACGGAGCACCTGGTGGACAGCTCGGTCCTGACCGCCGAAGAAGCGGCACCGATCCAGGCGCGGATTGCCGCCTTGAACCAAATCCTCGCCGAGCTGACGGCGAAGCACTCCCTGCATCTCGTCGACCTGAACGCCTCTCTGCGAGCGCCGCAGACCGTCGAGGGCACGACCTACACCGCCGAATGGGGCGCGGGCGGGTTCTTCTGCCTGGACGGCGTGCACTTCTCGCACAGCGGGCACGCCTATACGGCCAATCTCTTCATCCGCGCGATCAACCAGGCCCTCGGCGCCTCGGTCCCCGAGATCGAGGTCTCGCAGGTACGCCTCAACGACCCCTACGTCGACGCCGACGGCGACGGCTTCCCGCGCGGGCCGAGCTACGAGCCCGTCCGGCCCATCGTGCAGCTGCTCTTCCAATTCCGCGACGCGGACGATACGGATCCCGGGGTGGGGATTATCGGGACGCCGGAGACGATTCAGGAAATGAAGGCACTGGCGATCGCCCCTTGACTCCCCCGCGGGGATGGGCGAGTTTTCGCGGCATTGATCACGCTCCCCTTTTTCAAAAAGCCGACCCACCGCGAACGTCATCGCGCCGCGCGCGAAACCAAGCGCCGCGACCGCGCCAAGCGCTTCAAGGCCCTGCGCGACCAAATCTACTGGGCGCGTTTTTTGGGCTACGTCGGCCGCCACAAGAAGACGATCCTCGGCATCTCGGCCTTGATCGTCCTCGGCGGCGTCCTCGGCCTCGCCTTGCCCTTTCTGTCGCGGTTCGTCTTGGATTACATCGTCCCCAAGCAGGACTACGCCCTGCTCAACTGGGTGATCCTGGGCGGACTTGGGATCTACCTGCTCCACGCCGTCCTCCGCTATTACGAGCAGCGCCTGGTCACGACCTTCTCGATGGACCTGGTCACCGAGATCCGCCGCGACCTGTTCCGCTACCAGATGCGCCTGCCGCTCACCTATTTCGAAAACAACGCCGCCGGCAAGCTGGTCTCCAAGCTCACCTACAGCGTCATGATGATCAAGGTCTTGGTCGAGACCTTCGCCTATGTCTGTCTGCGCGAGTCGGTAAACATCCTTTTACTTACCGTCGCCGCCACCGTCATCGACTGGCGGCTGACGCTGATCCTCTCCGCCCTCGTGCCCTTCGTCGTCCTCTACATCCGCCGCCTCAACCGCTACATGGCCGAGGTCGCCTCCCAGTTGCAGACCAAGAACGACCAAATCCTGAAAATCCTGGACCGCGCCTACCACTCCGCCAAGCTCTTCCAGATCTTCGGCGGCGGGCTGCGCGAGGGCGACCGCTTCGAGGAGGTCTTGAATCAAGACAAGAAATTCCGCATCGAACGCACGATGGTCTACGCCGGCAACGCCATCCTGATCGGCTTCCTCGCCTCCGCCGTGCTGCTGGCGGCGCTGTGGTACGGCGGGCGCCAGATCATCCAAGGGCAGCTGAGTCACGGCGAGGTCCTGGCCTACATGATCTGCCTGGGGCTGCTGTTCCGGCCGCTCTCGCAGTTCGTCCGCGCGACGGCTTACCTGCAGGCGGGCTTGATCGGCATTCGGACCGTCTTTTCGATCTTCGAAAACACCACCCCGATCGCCGAGCCCGAGCACCCCGTCGTACCGGAACGCCGCGAGGGCAGGGTCGAATTCCTCGGCGTCTGGTTCCAATACGCCCGCGGGATCGGCGGGCTGCGTAACGTCAGCTTCCGCGCCGAACCGGGGCAGAAGGTCCTGATCGTCGGCCAGAGCGGCGCGGGCAAGAGCACCCTGCTGAATTTATTGATGCGCCTCTACGACGGCAACCGCGGAAGCATCCGGATCGACGGGGTGAACATCCGCAAGATGCGCCTGGACGACCTACGCGCCTACTTCAGCGTGGTGGCCCAGGACCAGCTCCACGTCGAGGACACGATCCTGGGCAACGTCTTCTTCGGCGAAATGGGGAACAAGGGGCCCGACATGGAGGCCCAGCTCGAGAAGGCCCTCGACCTGGGGCGGCAGATGGAGCTCAATCGCTTCATCGCCTCGCTGGAGCGCAAGTTCGGGCAGAAGGTCGGCGCGGAGGGCCTGGGCTACTCGCGCGGCGAGCTGCAGAAGCTGGCGCTGATGCGCGCCGCCGCCAAGGACGCGCCGATCGTCCTGATGGACGAGCCGACCGCCTCGCTGGACCACCGCTCCGAGCGCGGGGTATTAAAGATCATCGCCGAACATTTTCGAAACAAGACGGTGCTGATCATCTCGCACCGTCCGCTGCCCCAGCTGCATCCCGATTGGGTCGTGGTCTTAAAGAAGGGCACCGTGGAGGCCCAGGGCCGGCACGAGGACTTGATCGCCCGATCCGCCTATTACCGCGAGCTGCTCGCGCAGGGCGGGGAAGAGCCTATCCCCGTCCCCGCCCTCTGAGCGGACGGAGGTCCCTTCCTCAGTCGAACTTGATCTCCCCGTTCAGCGCCTGCCGAACGTAGCGCAACTTGCCCTTCAAGTTGGCCCATTTTCGCGCAAGTCCCTCTTTCTTCTCCCGCCCCTGGAGGAACATCTCGAAGTTCGTCCCGAAGTAGCGCCGCCAGCCCCGGTAGGGCGCCAGACTGCGGCGGCGCAGGATGCGGTGGTAGGCGCCGGTCAGGCTCTTGTAGCCCAACTCGCGGAACCAGGCCTCGGGGATCAACCGCCGGTTGCGCGGCGAGGGTCGGCGCAGGATGGTGAGGCGGATGCGGTCCTTGATGAAGGCGTCCATCCGGCGGAAGCTCGAGTCGTCGTCGACCACCGGGAAGGCGCGCACCCAGGGCAGCTGCCTCAGGCCCAAGGTCGCGGCGAGGCCGGTATTGATGTCGAGGATGATCTTCTTCAGCAAGGCCCGGCGCTCCTCGTCGGTCTTGTTGGAATAGTCGCGGTAACGGTCGACGACCAGCTGCTCGTAGGCCCACTGCTTGAAGCGCCCCATCGCGACGCTCCCAATGTGGATCTTTCCCTCCGCGAAACGGTAGCCCAGGTACTCGAAGGCCTCGCCCGGGGCCTTGCGCAGGGTCTTGTGCGGCGAGGAGCTGAGCCCGTGGCCGGCCAAGACCTCGGCGATGCGGCGGCTCCCGGCCTCGATCCTCGCCGGATCCGGATCCAGCAATAGGATGTCGTCGCCGTAACGCAGGTAATGGTAGTCGCCGCGGAACATCTCGCGGTCCAAGGGCCAGAGGTAGAAGTTGGCGAAGACGGTCGACAGGCTCGAGCCGGCGGGGATGCCGCGAATGGGCGAGATCAGATGCCCGTCCCAAAACTTCCGCTGATGCACGAACTGCCGCACCAGGCCCCGGACTTCCGGCTCGTCGGGCAGCGCCTCGCGCAGCATGTCCAACAAGCGGCCCTGGTCGATATTGTCGAAGTAATCCGCAATGTCGGTCTTGTAGACGAAGAGCCTTCCGTCATGCGCCTGCAGCAGCTTGCGAACGCGGCGCGCGGCGGCAATGGTGCCGTAGGAGCGCCCGTTCCGATAGGAAAAAAGATTCGGGTAGTAAAGCTTCTCGAAGCGCTCGACCAAGGGCAGGGCCATCGCCTTCTGCGTCACCTTGTCGCGCAGGGCCACGAGGTAGATCTCGCGAAACTTCCCCGGCGTGTCCTTGGGCACCTTGCGCAGGATCTGGGGATAAAAGGGCCGGTCTTCGGCAAGCAGAAAATCGCGGCAGGCCTTAAGCTGCGCTTCCAGGTTGTCGTCGAAGTCGCGCAGGTCCACGCCGTCGATCCCCGAGGCGAACTTCTTGTAATACTGAAGATAGGGGTCGTAGTGCTTTTCGCGGATCAGGCGGTAGGCCTCGCGAATGTTTTCGGGAGAGACGATCTGAGCGAAGAGCTTACCCAAGGAGACCTTAAAGGGTGGTGAGGCCGGGATAGAAAAGCTTTTCCCCATCCCGGCCTTGGCCTGCGAACGCCGCCGGAACGCCGCCATCCTGCAAGCGACAAATTGGTTGGTGTTGGGTGGTTATTTATATCCACCCCACCACATCCCCTTGGCCTTGCGGCGAAGGGGAGGTGTAAGGACGACCTCGCCCCATGTCCGCGGGTGGGGCGAACCCCGATGCGAAGCCGCCTGGGTCATTGGACATCGCGGGCGGGCCAAAACCACCTCTTTCTCGCCCGCGTGTTCCAGCTGCGTCCTTTCAATCTAAATCAAGGGAGATGCGAATGGGAAGCCATTTCCCCTTGCCCGCAAGAATAAAAAACGGCGCCCGTCTTTAGGTACGGGCGCCGGAGCGTACTCGGTCTTGCTTAAGGAGGCGAAGAATCAGGACTTGGGCAAAATCACCGCGTCAATCACATGGATCACGCCGTTCTTGGTCTTGATGTCGGTCTTGACCACCTTGGCTCCATCCACCATCACCTCGCTGCCCTGGACGGTGATCTTGGCGGCCTGGCCGTTGACCGTCTTGGCCTCTTTCAATTTGACGACCTCGGAGGCCGTCACCATACCCGGAACCACATGATAGGTCAGGACGGCGCTCAGCTTCGCCTTGTCCTTGAGCAGGCCCTCGAGGGCCCCCGCCGGCAGCTTTGCGAAGGCCTCATCGGTCGGCGCAAAGACGGTGAAGGGGCCAGGTCCCTTGAGGGTTTCGATCAGGCCCGCGGCCTGCAGGGCGGTGGCCAGGGTCTTGAAATTGCCCGCCGCCACCGCGGTGTCCACGATGTCGGCGGGGCCGGCGGAGGCCGCGGGTTTCGCGTCTCCGGCCCAGGCCGCTCGAGGGGTGGGAAGGGCGGCCAGACTTAGGGCAAAAGCAGAAAATATGAGTAATTTCGGGATCTTCATGACGTGCTCCTTTTTATAAATGGGCCTGCCGAAGGTCTTTCGACCTCGGCAGGCGCCCCTGCTCCGTGAGTTTACCCGATCGTTCTATGGAGCAGTTTGGTGGTTCTACTTCGGTCATCCTACCCACTTACGAGTATTTGTCAATATTTTGTCTAAATTATTTCTATATTTTGTGTAAAATATTGTCAGGATTTGCTTTTTCGCCTAAGGTAGGAGCGTGGAAACTCGGTATCCGATGAAATGGGTGGTCAAGCGAACGGGCCTAAGCCCGCACGTGATTCGGGTTTGGGAGCGTCGCTACGGGGCCCTGACCCCCGACCGCAGCCCGACCAATCGGAGGATGTACAGCGAGGCGGAGGTCGCTCGGCTCGAGCGGCTCGCCCGTCTCACCGACTTCGGGCACAGCATCAGCCAGATCGCCCAACTGCCGGATGCCGATCTTGCGGCCCTGGCGGCAAACCTGCCCCCGACGATGTCGGCCACCAAACCCCAAGCCGCGACCGAAAAGCCCCCCTCCTCCCGAGAAGACCCGCTCCCCTATCTCGAAGGCTGTCTGGAAAAGATCGAAGGATTGGACGGCAAGGGGTTGGAAGACCTGCTCGACCGCGCCTCACTGGCCTTCAGCCAACAGGTCCTGCTCGAGGAGATCGTCTCGCCCCTGCTCGAGGCGGTCGGCGAGCGCTGGCAGCGCGGCGATTTCCGCATCGCGCAGGAGCACCTCGCCTCCTCGGTGATGCGAAGCTTCGTCGGCGGTCTCAAACCGGCCTATCCCGAGGCCGGAGCCGGAGCCAGCGTGGTCGTCGCAACGCCGGCCGGCCAGATCCACGAGCTGGGTGCCTTGCTCGCCGCCAAGATGGCGGCCATCGAGGGATGGAAGGTGATCTACCTCGGCGCGAATCTCCCCGCCGAAGAGATCGCGGCCGCGGTCCGCAATGCCGGGGCGCGGCTGTTGGCGCTCAGCATCGTCTTTCCCGCGGAAGAGACCGAACTCGCAGCCGAACTGCAAAGGCTGTCGCGTCTCTTGCCGAAAGATACGGCTTGGGTATGCGGGGGACGCGCCGCGGAGCGTTTTCGCGAGGCGGTCGAGACGGGAAGAGGACGGGTGATCGGCGATCTCGGCCTGTTTCGGAAATACTTGCGAGAAAAGCTCTAAAAACCAAAACCCACCTAGCGCTTACGGTAGGTGGGTTGCGTCGGCCTGAAAAAGCCAGGCGGAAGCTTTTGGCAGCCCCGCTATCCCCTAGGGACCGGAGGCTTTGCGTCCTCCGATTGCTCGGAGTTTGCCTTTTTCGGCCGGACGTCCGGACTCCCGTCAACGGCGTCCGACTTGAAAAGTGTAGCGCCGTCCCCGCCGAGTGACAAGATGCATTTCCGGGTTTTTCCGAGGCCGCGCGGGGCTTGGAAAAACCCCAAGGACATGCGAGAGATCCCCCGCCATGCCGATACTGATCGCCGCGCAAAAAATCGCCAAATCCTACGGGGCCCGGCCGCTGTTTCGGGACTTGAGCTTCGCCCTCGAGGAAGGCGAGCACGTCGGCCTGATCGGCCCCAACGGCGCGGGCAAGAGCACCCTGCTGAGCCTGCTCGCGGGCCGCGAGCGGCCCGACGCCGGCGAGATCTCCGTGCGCCGCGGGCTACGCGTCGGCTGGCTGGAGCAAGTGCCAGCCTTCGCCCCCGAGGCGACCGTCGAGTCGGCGATCCTCGAGGCGCATCCCGATCCCGAAGATTGGGAGTTCCAGGCCACGCTGCAGGAGTGGCTCTCCAAGCTCTCGCTGGACGGGCGGGAGGGCGTCGGTCCGGCCACGCGGGTTTCCGAGCTCTCCGGCGGTTGGAAGAAACGCGTCGCGCTGGCCCGCGAGCTGGCCAAGCGCCCCGATCTCCTGCTGCTGGACGAGCCGACCAACCACCTCGACGTCGAGAGCATCCTCTGGCTGGAAGGACTGCTCGCCAAGGCGCCCTTCGCCAGCCTGACCATCACCCACGACCGACTCTTCCTCCAACGGGTCGCCACCCGCATCCTCGAGCTGGACCCCGCCTTGCCGGAAGGCATCCTGAGCGTCCCCGGGGACTACGCCGGCTATTTGGAGGCCAAGGAGCAACTGCGCGCCGCGCAGGAGCGCCGCGAGCTCGTCCTGAAGAACACCCTGCGCCGCGAGACCGAGTGGCTGCGCCGCGGCCCCAAGGCCCGCGGGACGAAGCAGCAGGCCCGCATCCAGCGCGCCGGAGAGATCGCCGAAGAATTGGAGCAGGTCAGCGCGCGCAACCGGACGCGCGGCGTCGCCATCGACTTCGCCGCGGAAGAGAAACGCCCGAAAAAGTTGATCGAGGCGCAAGGCGTGGCGAAGTCCCTCGGCGGCCGGCCCTTGTTCTCCGGACTGGACCTGCTGGTCACCCCGCAGAGCCGCCTCGGCCTGATCGGCCCCAACGGCTGCGGAAAATCCACGCTGCTGCGCGTCCTGTTGGGCCAAGAGCCGCCGGACGCGGGGACGGTTCGACACGCCGAGGCGCTGCGCGTCGCCTACTTCGAGCAGAACCGCGAGACCCTCGATCCCGGCCTAAGCCTGATCAAGACGCTCTGCCCGGCCGGCGACCACGTCGAATACCGCGAAAATCCGGTCCACGTCCGCGGCTATCTCGACCGCTTTCTCTTCAACCCGGCGCAGATGGAGATGCCGGTGGGGCGCTTGAGCGGCGGCGAGCAGAGCCGCCTGCTGATCGCCAAGCTGATGCTGCGCCCCGCGAACGTCCTGGTTTTGGACGAGCCGACCAACGATCTCGACATCGCCACGCTGGAGGTCCTGAGAAACTGCCTCGCGGAATTCCCCGGGGCGGTCCTGTTGGTGAGCCACGATCGCTACTTTCTGCACGAGATCGCCAACCGCATCCTCGCCTTCGGGCCTCCGGGCAGCTCGGCCGCGGGACAGATCGTCGCCTTCGCCTCGTTGGAGCAGTGGGAGGATTGGCACGCGGCGCTGAAATGGGAGGCCCCGCCGCCGCGCGGCGAGGCGGCCGCCGCCAATCGCGAAGAAGCGGAGAAGAAGAAAAAATTGAGCTACTTGGAACAGCGGGAGTTCGACGGCATGGAGGCCAAGATCCACGAGGCGGAGGCGAAGGCCGCCGCCCTGCGCGCCGAGCTCGAATCGCCCGCCAACGCCAGCCAGGCGGCGCTGTTACTGGAGTTGAGCGAAAAACTCGCGGCGGCGGAGGGCGAGGTCGAGGCCCTGTACCGGCGTTGGGCGGAGCTGGAGGCCAAGGCTTAGGGTCGTTTGGGATTACTCCGTAGGGGCGAACCTTGTGTTCGCCCTTCGCGGCGGTTGTTTAGAATTCGGAATTTCGGGCCTTTGCGGAAGCCGTAGGGGCCGTTCGCGAACGGCCCCTACAGTTGCCGCGACATACCCCAGGGGAGGGCGAACACAAGGTTCGCCCCTACAATCGATTCACCTTAAAATAATCGAATTCTTCCCGAAAAACTTCCGATTTGCCCGGCACCCAGGGTGGTGCTACGACTTCTACACCCATGAACGCCGCGCCCCTCAACTTCCGCCGCTTCGCCGTCGTCCTCTCCGGCCTGGTGCTCCTGCTCGCCGCGGCGGTCGCCCTAAGCCTGGCCTTCGGCGGCGGGCGCCTCGATCTGGCGGCGGCCTGGGGCGATACCGCGAGCCCCGAGCACGACATCCTCTTCTACTCGCGGCTGCCGCGGGTCCTGCTGGGCCTCATCGTCGGCTTCGCCCTCTCCAGCGGCGGCGTCGCCTTCCAGAGCCTGCTGCGCAACCCGATGGCCGACCCTTACATCCTGGGCGTCTCCGGCGGCGCCGCGCTCGGGAGCGTGGTCGCGGTCTCGCTGGGGCTCGCCTTCACCTGGGTGAGCTCGGTGGCCTTCGTCTCCGCCCTCGCCTCGCTGCTGCTGATCTACTGGATCGCCCAGACCAAGGGCCGCCTGCCCGTCTACACCCTGCTGCTCACCGGCGTCATCTTCAACGCCTTCAGCTTCGCGCTCATCATGTTCATCAACTCGCTGGTCAGCTTCGAGCAGGCGCACCGCATTTGGTACCTCATGGTCGGCTCGCTCGAGGCCGAGAGCTACGGGAAGATCGCGGTGACGGGCGGCTTCGTCCTGGCCGGATTCCTGCTTCTCTTCCTGCACGCCGGAAAAATGAACCTGATGGCCCTGGGCGACTCCAGCGCCCAATACCTGGGCCTCGACGTCGAGAAATTCCGCCGCCACATCTTCTTCGCCGCCTCCCTCATGATCGGCGCGACGGTCAGCCTCTCGGGCCTGATCGGCTTCGTCGGCCTCTTCATCCCACACATGGTGCGGCTCAGGCTCGGTTCCGACCACCGCCTGCTGCTGCCCGCCTCGGCCCTGTTCGGCGCCGCCTTCCTCGTCTTGGCCGACTTGGCCGCGCGCACGGTCTTAAGCGGCTCCGATTACCAGACGCAGATCCCGGTCGGCGTCCTCACCGCCCTGATCGGTGGGCCCTTTTTCGTCTACCTCGTGAAAAAACCCTCGAGCCGAGGTGCCTGGTGACGACGGTCTACGCGCTGGACAACGTCTCCCTCTCCTACGAGGCCCTGCCGGTGCTGAAGGACCTGGGCTTCGCGATCCGCGAGCGCGAGTTTGTCGGCGTCCTCGGTCCCAACGGCTGCGGCAAAACCACGCTGCTCAATCTCTTGGCCGGCGTCTTGCAACCTACGGCGGGAGAGATCCGGCTCTACGAGCGCGAGCTCCGCGCCTACTCGCGCCGCGAGGCCGCGCGGATCATCTCGGTCCTGCCGCAGGAGACCTTCATCGAGTTTCCCTTCACCGCCCTCGAGGTCGTCCTGATGGGACGCGCCCCCTATCTGGGAAGCTTCCAATGGGAAAGCCCCCGCGACCTCCAGATCGCGCGCGAGGCGATGCGGCTCACCGACTGCCTCGGCTTCGCCGAGCGCGATATCCGCCTGCTCTCCGGCGGCGAGCGCGAGCGGGTCCTGCTGGCGCGGGCCCTCGCCCAGGAGCCGAAGGTCTTGCTGCTGGACGAGCCGACGACGCACCTCGACTTGCAGCACCAAGCCGAGATCTACCGCCTCCTGAAGCGCCTGCACGCCGAGCGCGACTTGACCCTCGTCGTGGTCCTCCACGACCTGAGCTTCGCCGCGACGGCCTGCGGACGCCTGCTGCTTTTTGCGGAAGGTCGACTCAAGGCCGACGGAGAACCGGAAGCCGTGATGCGGCCCGAGACCCTGCGGGAGGTCTTCGGCACCGAGGTCTTGAGCGGCACCCATCCCGAGACCGGCAGGCCTTATTTTTTACCCAAGCTTCCCTAAGAGAACGGTTTCCTGAAAAACAACCGGTCGTTGGGCTGGCGGTGGCTTCCGGGGACCGCGCGCCCGTCGCCGCGCTTGCCGCGGGCCGCGGCGCGAGGTATTTCTTAGCGGATGTCCCGCCGCCTCGCCATCACCCTGAGCGCCTCGATCGCGCTTCACCTGGGCCTGCTCGCTTTTCTTTTTTGGGTCAGCCAATGGTCGCAGCGGCGCGTTGCCACCTTGAGCGACGCCGGCGGGGTGGTTTGGTACAACCTGAACCCCGGCGGCGCAGGCAGCGGCGGTGAGGGCGGGCTGGGCGCTCCGCAGGCCGCGGATCCCCAGGCCACGGCGCCGACATCCGAAGCGCAAGCGCCGAGGCCGCCGAAGCCGGCGAAAAAATCCGACGAGGCCTTGACGGAGCGGCCCGCCAAGGCGATACCCGCGAAGCCGCCGCGGCTCAAGATCATCCCCAAGCCGTCGGTCGCCGAGGAAGGCGCGAAACGCCCCAGCGAAAAGACCTCCCTCCCTCCCGGCCTGCCGGGTCCCGGCGAGGGGGACGTCTCCGGCGCGAAGACGGGGCCGGGCGGCGGCGAGGGCGCGGGACTGGGCGGCGGCGAAGGTACCGGCAGCGGCGGCGGCAAGGGCCCCGGCGGAGTCGGCGCGCCGGGCAGCGGCGGGTCCGGCAGCGGCGGCGAGGCTTCGGCGATCCTGGCGCGCATCCGGCAGAAGATCGCGCGGGCCAAGCGCTACCCGCGCCAGGCGCGCTCCGAGGAACTGGAGGGCGTCGCGGGCCTGCAATTCGAGATCAACCCCGACGGCTCGGTCGCCTACGTGAACCTCACCAGCAGCAGCGGGCATCGCATCCTGGACGAGGAGGCCGTCGCGACGGTGCGGCGCGCCGCGCCTTTTCCCTATTATGCGGGGCCGATCCGGTTTAGCCTGCGCTTCAGCTTGAAGGACAATTTGTAATTGCGTTTTTTTCGACGGAATTTTTTTAGCCTGTGCATGGAATCCTTGCGACCCTTGTAGGGGCCGTTCGCGAACGGCCCCTACGGATTCCGCGGCGAGGACCAAGCCGCCGATTTTAGGTATCCTCATGATCCGTTTTCCAAAACCCCTCGAAGACTTCCTCCTCCCCTTCCTCAAGCGCGAGTTCTACCGCGGCACGCGCCGTGCTTCCTTCGCCGAGCGACCCTTCGGCGGCGAGGACCTGCGCTTCTTCGCCAAGGGGGTGGCGCAGCTCTCCGAGCTCTTCACCTCCGACCGCGCCAACCTGCAGGCCGGCTACCTGAACCAGCCGCAGCTGCGCGCGGCCTACCTGCTGTATTTCCTGCCGATCAATTACGCCAAGACGCGCTACGTCCTGGAGAAGATCCCCGAAAAATTCTGGCGACGCGACAAATTCCGCGTCCTCGACCTGGGCTGCGGGCCCGGCTCGGCCTCGCTGGCCTTTGCGGGGATGCTGTCGGAAAAAAATCCCGGCGCCGAGCTCGAGCTCGTCCTAGTCGAGCAAAACGCCAACATCCTGAAAGACGCGCAGCGGCTCCTCGAGGCCGCCGCGCCCGGGCTCAAGCTCCAGGTCCGCGCCTTCCCGCTCTGGCTGCACGGCTTCCGCTTCCAGGGAAAATACGACCTGATCCTGATGAGCCACGTCTTGAACGAGCTCGTCCAACTCTCGGCCCAGGATCGCGCCGAATGGCTCTCCCCTCGGCTGGACGAACATCTTGCCGAAGACGGCTTGGTCGCCCTTCTCGAGCCGGCGCTGCGGCGCCCGACCCGCGAGCTGATGGCCCTGCGCGACCACCTGGTCGAATCGGGCGAGCTCGGCGTGCTGGCGCCCTGCTTGCACGACCAGGTCTGCCCCATGCTGGCCGCCACGCGCGGCGACTGGTGCCACTTCTACGTGGACTGTGAAGAGCCCGAATATTTGCGAGAGCTCGACCGGCTGGTGAAAAACGACAACCGCTTCCTGAAGGTCGCCTATCTCTTACTGGGCCGGAAGAAAGCTTGGCAGGAGGCGCGCCCCCAAGACCGCGATCTGTTCCGAGTGGTCAGCAACCGCATGCAGACGCGCGGCAAGATCGAGGTCGTGCTCTGCGGCGCCCCCGGGCGCCTCAGTCTCTACCGCCTCGACCGCGAGCGGCGCGCCGAAAATCGGGACCTCGACGAGATCCGCCGCGGCGACCTGATGCGATTGCAGGGCTGGAAGGGCAAGGGCTTCAAGGTGTCCTGGACCCTGCGCCTGGACCCCAAATGGACGGTGAAAAGAATTCCTTAGCGACGGCCGGCCTTGGTCGAAGGCCTGGCCCGCGAGGGACGCTGCGTCCCCAGGGCCTCGGAGCGAAATCTTTCCTGCAAATTCAGAAAATCCTTCGGCGGCTTGGAACGGAACACCAGTTTCTTGTTCGTGAGCGGATGGCGGAACTCAAGGTAGGCCGCGTGCAGCGCCTGGCGCGGCGCCGCGAGCTTGCTGCCGTAGAGCCTGTCGCCCACCACCGGGTGGCCCTGGCTGGCGAAGTGGACGCGCACCTGGTGGGTGCGCCCCGTCTCGAGCCGGGCCTCGACAAGCGTCGCGCCGGGGTAGCGCTCGAGGACGAAGAAATGGGTCTTCGCCCGTCCCTCCTTGCCGCCGCGGCCGCCGAGGGTCTTCATCTTCTTCGCCTTCGCCTCCAGGTCCTTGACGATGGCGGCCTCGATCGTCCCCTCCGACTTCTTGAGCTGCCCCTCGACCAAGGCCAGATAGCGCCGCCCCACCGTGTGCCGCTTGAACTGCTCGGAGAGCGCGTTGGCCGCGCGCGACAGGGTGTAGACCATCAAGCCGCTCGTCTCGCGGTCGAGGCGGTGCATCAGGCCGACGTAGGGATGCTCGATCTCGGGATGGGCGCGGCGCAGGTAGTCGTTGATGTCGTCGACCAATGTGGAGGTCAGCGTCTGGGCACTGCGCTCGCAGGCCACGCCGGGCGGCTTCTCCACGACGAGCAGGTCCGGGTCCTCGTAGTAGACCTTGAGATAGCGCTTGCGGCGCGGGAGAGTCGCCTCGTTCGGATCCTTCAGGGCCCAGGTCTCGCCCGCCTGCACCTGCCAGGAGCCGATGATCACCTTGCGGTCGCCCAGGAAGACTTTGCCCTCGTCGATGAGCTGCTTGGCCTTCTTGCGGCTGGCGCCCATCGCCTGGGCCAGGAATTGGTCGAGGCGCATCTCATGCTGTTCGGGCTTGACCTTGAAGCTGTCCATGGCGGAAGGTATGGCACGGATGCCGCGCCGCCGCAAATCCCTAAAGTTGCTCTTCGTCGCCGACGCCTTGGCCGGGTTTCACCCCGAGCGCGAGACGACGCTCTTCCTCATGCACGAGGCCCAGCGCCACGGCCATCAGGTCTTCGCGACCACCCCCGAGCGCCTCAGCAGCCGGGGCCGCGAGCCCGAGGCCTACGTCGAGCGCCTCAAGATCCTCGGCATCGGTAAAAGACCCTGGCACCGCGTCCTCGAGGGCCGGCGCCGCGAGCTGCGCGGCTTCGACGCCATCCTGCTGCGCAAGGACCCGCCCTTCGACCAGAACTACCTGCACCACCTCTACCTCCTCGAGCTCTTGGCCGACGAGGTCTACATGATGAACCACCCGCGCGGGGTCCTCGAGGCCAACGAAAAGCTCCTGCCCCTGCACTTCCCAGACCTGATCCCGCCGACGCTCGTCAGCGCCGAATTCGCGACCTTGAGCGAGTTCATCCGCGCCCAGCCGAACGGCGCGGTGATCAAGCCCATCAACAGCAGCGGCGGGCGCGGGATCTTCTACCTGCGCAACACCCGCACCGAAAATTTCAAGGTCGTCCTCGAGACCGCCACCGACGATTTCAGCCGCCACGTCATCGCCCAGCGCTTCCTCCCCGAGATCCGCAAGGGCGACAAGCGCGTCATGCTGCTGGGCACCGAGGTCCTAGGCTCCTTCATCCGCAAGCCGGCCGAGGGCGAGCACCGCGCCAACCTGCACTCCGGGGGCTCGGCCCACCCCAGCCCCCTGACGGCCTCGGATCGCCGAATCGTCGCGGCCCTCCTCCCCAGCCTGCAGGGCCTGGGCCTCGACTTCGTGGGCCTGGACCTGATCGGCAACTACCTCACCGAGGTCAATGTCACCTCGCCGATGGGACTGGCCGAGATCAACGCGACCGGCGGCTCGCACAGCCAAAGAAAAGTTATTGATTTTATTGAGAAAAAATTACAATAGCCCCGCCGCCCCACCCCTTTGACGCCCCGCGAATATTTCCCCGATAAGGCCCTCCAAAAGCCCCTTCGGATAGGCTAAATTTAGGGTTGCGCGCGTTGTAGGGCTTGCCCTATACACGCCCGCCGTCTGCGAAAGGACGAAGGATCTCATGACCGCCCGGAAGAAAAACACGACCCGAAAAAGCACCGCCCGGCAGGGGGCGAAGAAGGGCGGCGGCACGCGGAAGAAGCGCAGCAAGGTCCAGCTCATTCTCAAGACCGAATTGTCCCCGCAGCTCCATTGGATGTACCCCTACCTGCGCAAGGCCAAGCTCAAGATGCCCAATTTAGTCCTGCCCCGGCGCATCCGCTCCTTCCGCCCGACGAAGACCAAGATCATGCGGGTGCTGGGCAACGCCTACTTCGACAACCGCACGGTGGTCATCGCGACCCACACCCAGACCACCTACATGAACCGCAAGGGCGAGCTGAAGATAAAAAACATCGTCCGCCTCCCCAAGGCCCGGATCCTCGACACCCTCGCCCACGAGATCGCCCACTTCCAGTACGCCGACCATGGCTACGAACACGAAGAATTCACCCGCTCGATCTTCAAGACCTTCGGCCTGAAAGAGCGGTGCCCCTACTGCAAAGGCACCGGCAAGGTCCAGCTCGAGGGGAAACCCTAGCGCGTGAAGCGAACCCTCACAGTCCCGCCCCTGCCCGCGCCCGAGCGTCTCGATAAATTTCTGATTCGGCAATTCCCCGAGAGTGGGCGCGGCTATTGGCGCAAATATCTGGAAGGCACCGTCCGCGTGGACGGAAAGAAGGCGGCGAAGGGCCGCTTGCTGTCGGGAGGCGAGACCCTCGAGTTGAGCGAGACGCCGCCGCCCGCCGACGCCGAAATCCTCACCGATCCCGACCTGCCCTTGACCCTGCTCTACGAGGACGCGCACCTGCTGGCGGTCGACAAGCCGGCGGGGCTCCCTTGCTATCCCCTGCGCCCGGGGGAGTCCCGGACCCTGGCCCAGGCCGTGGCGGCGCGCTACCCGGCGCAGCGCTCCCTGCGGCCGGCGCGGGAGGCTGGGCTGGTCTACCGCCTGGACAACGACACGAGCGGGGTCCTGCTCTTCGCCCGCCACCCCGAGGCCCTCGCGGCGTTTCGCAAGCTCAGCCGCTCGGGGGCCATGGAGAAAATCTACCTAGCCTTGGTGGAAGGAAGCCTAGCCGCGGGCGGGACCGTGCGCCGGCCCATCGCCCATCACCCGAAAAACCGCAAAAAAATGCGGGTCGTGGCGCAGGAAGGTCCGGCGCGGGGCCTGCCCGCACAGCCCGCCGAGACGGTCTTCGAGCCCTTGGCCGAGTTCCAAGGCCAAACGCTGCTGCGCGTCGCGATCCGGGTGGGACGCCGCCACCAGATTCGCGCGCATCTGGCGGCGCTGGGGCATCCCATCGTGGGCGACGTCCTCTACGGGGCCGCCCCGCGCGCGGGGTTGGGGCGCCACTGCCTGCACGCCGCCGAAATCCGCTTCGCGCACCCCTTTACCGGGACGCCCACGGTCATCGCCGCGCCGCAGCCCAAGGAGTGGGCTTATTTCGCCACCGATCCGCGTGTCGGCACGCCCTCGTAGAGCTCCGGCTCCCGCTTCGGGTCGGGGTCTTCCAGATTTTTCTCGAATTTCGTGTCGATGGAATGGCCGAATCCGAGCAGCATCGCATAGGTCGCTCGGGCCAAAAGCTGGCCCTGCTCCTCTTCGGCCGTTCCCTCGAAGGTCATGGCCGGTTTTTTCAAAAAATAATTCATGTAGGCGGTGGCCTGGTCGATCCGCCGCGCCTTGGGATCCAGCGGCGTCAAGGTGAAGGAGAAGCTGCCGCCGCTCAAAGTGGCGAGCTTGGTGGCCGCATATTCGGCGACCTGCCACTGCGCCTGGGGCTTCTCGTCCAGCAGCGAGGCGTCGGCCTTGGTCTTGGAGCGCGAGTCCGACTCGAGCTCCGCGTCGTGCGAGAACTTCGCCACCTCCGTCACCTTCTTGGGCAGCCAGGGCGAGGCCACGGGGCCGGCGCTCTTCCCTTCGGCATCGAGGACCAGGTCCGAAATGAAGAAGGGCTGATGCCTGCTCCAGTCGTGCAGCCCGATCATGCCGTCGACCAGGCCCATCAGGTATTCGGTCCGCCGCACCACGAGGTAATCGACGCGGTCGTCGGTGAAGGCCTTGTTGAAGAGGCTGTTCATCGGCACGGTCGCGCCGTCGGCCCGGCCCATCGCCCGATTGGCCTCGGGGATGAAAATCACGCGGCCGCTCTTGAGGGGAAGATCCTTCATCCAGTGGAAGACCTTGCGGGGGTTCTGCTCGTGGTAGTGCGGGGCGAAGACGAGGGTGGTGGGGCCGGGCTTCTCCGATTCCACGGAAAAAACCTCGGTATCCCCGACCCAGCGGTATTTCTGGACCGTGGTGCGGATCTTCTTTCCGTCCGCACCCGTGTACTTGCGCTTCAAGGTCAATTCCGGCTCGCCCAAGAAGGCGTCGATCTTCTTCTGCCGCTTCGCGTACGAGAGGTCCTGCGGGAGGTTAGGAAAGAATTCGGATTCGCCGGAAACGGCGTCGGGATCGGCCTCCCAGGGCGGGAGGCGCAAGCCCTCGAAGAGCTTCAAAGCCGCCGCCGGGTCCTTGCGCAGGCACTCCCGGATGAAGCGCAGACCTTCGTCCCGGCTCAGGTAGCGCAGCAGCTTGTCCGCCGTGTCGTAGTCGGGGAAAGCCGCGTCGACGGCCTTCCGGAACAGCTCCGACTGCGCGGCCCCGTCCATGCCGACGAAATCGGCGTAGGAGCCCTTGAGATAATCGGTGAAGACCTTGGGCTCCTGCGTGCTCAGGTAGAAATCCAAACCCGCGACGAGCGCGGCCTCGGGGCGCGAGGGCGGCGCGAGCTTCGCGTAATCGGCCAGCGACTGCAGGAGGTCGCGCGCCGGCGTGGTCAGGGTCGCGGGGCTGGAGGGCGCGAGGAGCGGCGCCCCCAAAGCTCGGACGCGGCGCTGCAGCGGCGCCTGGAATCCCTTGCCGAGCAGCTTGGCCTGCCAATCCTCGCCCCATTCGTCGCCGTAGAGGTGCTTGGTCTCGAAATAAATATCGTAGAGGGAGACGTCGTCCGGCTTCTCGTCGTGGGTCGCCAGGTGCTCGAGGAATTCTTCAGCCTTCTGAACCTGCCGCGAGTCCTTAAACAGCGAGGCGAGCTTCACCTCGGGGTCCTTGCCCTTGAGCAGGGCGTCCAGCGACAGCGGCCGGCTGGGGCTGCCCAAGGCGCTCCGCTCGAGGGCCGTCAGCAGGGCCTGGTATCCATCGACGGCGGAGCCGTCGGCGCCGGTCGTCTCCAGGGCCGATTTTGGAAATCCCGGCGGGAGCGGAGGCGGCGCGCCGCCGCCCTTGGCCGGCGCGCGGGGCGGAGTGGGGCGCCCGCCGCACCCCGAGGCCAACAAGGAGAGACCGGCCGCGCCCGCAATGACAATGACAGGGAGAAAGAAGACCATGAGTGCCCACCTGCCGGCCTCTTCGGCAACAAACGAAATTGGTTGCCAATTTCCGGCGGACCGAGGTCTCGTCCTCCTTGTAAAATTCCAGCCTCATCGCATAAAATTCTTCCGAAAGGAGGCCATATGATCACCAATTCCGAATCGGGCACCAATATCGAAGAGATCTCCGAAGGTATTTTCCGGATCCACACGCCGGTGCCCCCTTCCGCCACAAGCGGGGGATTTTCCTTCAATCAATTCCTCATCGTCGACGAGGAGCCCCTCCTCTTCCACTCCGGTCCCCGTCGGATGTTCCCCCTGGTGCGCGAGGCCGTCGCCAAGGTCCTGCCCTTGGAGCGCATGCGCTATTTTTCCTTCTCCCATGGCGAATCCGACGAATGCGGCTCGGTCAACGAGTTTCTGGCCCTTTGTCCCCATGCCGTTCCGCTTTGCGGGGAGATCAACGCCATGATCAACGGCGATCTCTTCGACCGGCCCCCCAAGGCCCTGCGACACGGGGAAGCCCTTGCCTTGGGGAAGCATCGGGTTCAATGGCTCGACGCACCCCATCTTCCCCATGCCTGGGAGTGCGGCTATCTGTTCGAAGACGCGACCAAGACCCTTCTGTGCGGGGACCTCTTCACCCAAGGAGGGGCCTACCATCCCCCGGTCACGGAATCGGACATCCTGGAACCCAGCGAGGCCTACCGCAAGCAGCTGGACTATTTTTCCCAAGCGAAGAACGTTGCCCAGCTCATGGCCCCGCTGGCCCAGACCCGGCCCACGACGCTGGCCTGCATGCACGGGAGCGCCTGGAAGGGGGACGGAGAAAAGCTGCTCACGGAGTTGGCTCGACGGCTTTCCGGCGATTAGCGAGGATTCCCGGCTCCCTCCCGCGCGATCGAAGGGCCGCGAAAAAAACCGACATGGGGCGACGCGTTAAAGATCTTCCTCGCCACGGGGTCCGCAAATCACGCTATAATCAAAGAATGCCCGAACCGAAACGATCCAAGCTCGCCCTGGTGCTCTCCGGCGGCGGCGCCCGCGGGGCCTACGAGGCAGGGGTACTGAATTACATCCGAACCCGGCTGCCGACGGCGCAGCGCGGCCGCCGCTTCGACATCCAATGCGGCGCCTCCGTGGGAGCGATCAACACCTGTTTCATGGCCGCGACCACCCACGACCTCGACATGCAGGCCCGCGAGATGCGGCGCCTCTGGGAGAACGTCCGCGACGAGAACATCTACCGCACCAATCTCAAGGCCCTGCTCTCCTTCATGACCAAGAGCTCGGCGGGGGTGGTTTGGAAATTCATCCGGGGCAGCGGCCCGGGCTCGCCGCACTTCCCGGGATTCCTCGACACCGAGCCCTTCCTGCCCTTCATCGCCAACCTGTTCCCATGGAAGATGATCACCAAGAACATCCAGTCAGGCCTGATCCAGGCGCTCTCGATCGTCGCGACCAACGTCTTCACCGGGCGCATGGAGCTCTTCCTGCAAAAGAATTCCGAGTGCGTCTACAACGGCGAGCACGTCGTCAACTACGTCAAGATCCGCCCCGAGCACGCCCGCGCCTCGGCGGCGATCCCGGTGATCTTCCCGACGGTGCTAATCAACGGCGTGCCATACACCGACGGCGGGCTGCGCCTGAACACCCCGCTCTCCCCCGCCATCCATTTGGGCGCCGACAAGATCCTGGTGGTCGGACTCAACCACCGCGCCCTGCCCGGCGAGAAGATCCCGCTCTCCGGCGAGCTGGGGCGGCAAGCGGCCTTGGGGCAGGTCCTGGGGCGCGTCATGAACTCGGTCTTTCTCGATAAGATTCAGTACGACATCGAGCAACTCGACCGGATCAACAAGATCATCGAGTGGACCGAAGACCTCTACGGAAAGAATTACCTGACGGACTTGAACAAGATGCTGGGGCGTAAGAAGATCAAGGGCGATGTGGCCGACCGGGGCCTGAAGAAAATCCGCTACCTGCGCATCCGGCCCTCGCAGGACATCGGCGAGCTGTTTCGTTACTGCTTCAAGCACAAGGACCGCAAGCACCTCTCCACCTTCGAGAAGTTCCTGATCCGCTTCCTCGACGTCGACCCGGAGAGCGGCGTGGATTTTCTCTCCTACATCAGCTTCACGCCGGATTACCTCAAGCACCTCCTGGACCTGGGCTACGAGGACGCCCAGCGGCACCATAATCAGTTGAAGGAGTTCATGGAGGAGTAGTATAAAAGGGCGGTCAGGAGGACCCCATGAAGAAAATCGAAGCGATCATCAAGCCCTTCAAGCTCGATCCCGTCAAAGAGGCCCTGCAGGCCGCCGGCGTCATGGGACTCACCGTGACCGAGGTCAAGGGCTTCGGCCGGCAGAAGGGCCACACCGAGCTCTACCGCGGCGCCGAGTACGTGGTGGACTTCCTGCCCAAGATCAAGCTGGACATCGTCGTCAACGACGCGGACGTGCCCAAGGTCATCGAGGCCATCGAGAAGGCCGCCAAGACCGGCCAGATCGGCGACGGCAAGATCTTCGTCTCGGCGATGGATCAGGTCATTCGCATCCGCACGGGCGAGACCGGCGGCAACGCCATTTGACGCGAGCCGCTCACTGCGGCGCGGGCACCCAGCGAATCTCCATCTCCTCCCGGCCTTCCATGGCGCGACGCAGGGCCCCCATCAACTCGGGGTCGGCGCCCTCCTCTTCCAGGTAATCCAAGGTATCGATATTGAGGTAATAGTCCCGGTCCGAGTCGGCTTCCTCCTCGAGGTGATCCGCCAAGAAGCGGAATTGATCCTCGGTGATCTCGGCCACCAATCGTTCGCGGTCCTTCTCGAAGAGCTTCACCATGGGAGACCTCCTTCGTTTCGGAGATTCTAACCTTCCGGCAAGGAGGAACAGAAGGGGGAATTTTTACTTTTCAGGAAAAAAGAGGGATAGACCCAAGACTTTGGCCAGCCTTTGCAGCCCGAGATCCAAGGTCCACAGGCGGGCCTCGCCTTGAAGGGCCGATGCCAAAATCATGCGGTCCACCAGGCCCGGAACTGAAATTCCGGACTTTCTCGCCCGAGCGGCGAAGTTTGCGATCACATCCCAGGTAGCGACTAGGTTCCAATCGGGATCGACCCTGTCCATCGCGTCAAAAGACTTTTGAAGGCGGTCTCTAAGTTTCGGGTTGATTTTCCCGGAGAAAACCTCCGCGCGAACCGGGAGACAAGTGACGACGGATCCCTCTTGAATCAGGAACTCGAGAGCTCGTTGCGAAACGGAATCTTTAGGGCCGAAAAATTCGATCCACACGGAGGTATCGACCAAGACCCTCATCGACCGCGCATCTTCTTGAGATCTTTTTGGGTCAATTTAAGGGCATTGGAACCCTTGAACTTCAGGAGACCTTCCACGCGTTTTTTTCGGATCAAGGCCTCGAGGCCCATGACCACCGCTTGGGTCTGTGTGGGGGCCCCGCTCAACCGGACAGCTTCTTTGAGCAGTTTTTCGGGCAGGTTCATCGAAGTTCTCATGGGATCACCTCGATATGCTTGTTATACCCAAAATGTATGCCTGTCAATTTGTCCGCTCCCGGCGTGAAAAAATGGGGGCCTCGGGGGCCCCCGTGGTCACGGAGATAATCATGACCTTGTGTTGACCTAACTCAGTGCGAATCTCCGCCGCCGCCGTGCGTGGCGCCCAGATGCTGATGCACCGCGTTCGGGAAATTGGCGATCACCTGGGCCCGCTGCGCGTCCTCGCTCTGGGCCAGGAAGTCCACGCCCGTGAGCAGGAGGTCGTACTTCGTGCCGATCAGGACCTGCTTCGAATCCTCACCCTCGTGGAAGTGCAGGGGATGCTCGACCGTCTCGCCGTCGTGCCTCGAATGGAAGGCCCCGCTCAAGACCACCGGCTCGACGGTGTCGATGTGGAAGTCGCCGCTCGCCGCGTCCTTGGTCCAGGTGCCGGCCAGGTGGAAGCTCTCCGGGAAGGACGAGCTGCCGCCGCCGTGGTCCTCGCCCTCGTGATTCTTGATCGCCGCGCCCTCCGCGCCGGGGGCCAGGGTCAGCTCATAGGCGCAATAGGCGACCTTCGGGATCTCGTGCTCGCCCAGCAGGTGACTGATCAGGTCCTCACCCAGGTAGTCCTGGCTGGAGTTGATCTCAAGGGTCTGATCGAGGCCCGGTTGGCACTCGGGGTCCTCGCCGTCCGAGATCAGCTTGAAAGACTTCCAGTTCACCTTCGCCTCCTTCAGCTTCACGGTGTAACCCAAGTCGTTGACGAAGCTCTTGCTGCCATCCACGTCGGCGGCCAACTCGCTGCCATCGTGCAGGTGTTGGACGACGGAGAATTGCAGCTCGCCGATCTCGGCCGAGGCGCCGGGGTTGGCGTCGTCGATCAGGCTGTTGCCGCTGCAGCCCGCGAGAAGCACGGCGCAGGAAAGTAACGTAAAGGTTTTCCGTTTCAGGTTCATAAAGGCTCCGTTTCAAACGGGGCGAATTTCGCCCCTCGGTTAAAAGAAGTAATCGACGTTGAAGTTGAACCCCGCCAGCACGTCGCTGAGCAGCGAGGTCGAGGTTTTGGACAGGGCCACGCCCGGCTTCACTTCGAGGGTATCCAGCACGGAGACCCGGGCACCGAAGGTGGTGATCAGGTCGTCGCGCAGGTAGAGGATGAGGCCGGGAGTGACGTAGGCCTTGGTCGAGCCGCTCGCGAACACATCGTCGCGAATGCTGGTCGAGCCCTGGAAGGCCACGAACAGATGCAGGGGGATCTTGCCCTTGATCACCGGGATGTTGGCGCCCACCTGGTAGTCGAGCGTGGGACTCACCTGGTCCGCGGCCGCCAGCGTCGTGCCCACGGTGGTGTAGAAATCCACCGGGCCCAAACCCGCCGTGTAGTTGAGGAAGGGGGAGACCAGCACGTCGCCGGCGCCCAGCCCCTTGGCCTCGTCGCCAGTGGGGAAGGAGAAGCCGCCGCCGAGGGTGAGGTTCATCCGCGAGCTCGGTTGCGACCACAGCAGGCCCTTAAAGCTCAGGGAGATATCCCCGATCCCGTCCGAGCGCGGGAGAAATTTCTCCCGGATCGAGAGGAAGGGCAGCCGCATCCCGACGCTGAAGCGCCGGTGCACGGCATATTCCCCCGCCAGCTGGTAGCGCAGGACCTCCCCCAAGCCATCGTCCAGGGCGTCGACGTTGAAGGTAAAGGACAAGAAGGTTCGCGGCGGCCGCGATTGCGTGGAGAAGGGGTTGTAGAAATTCGATCCCCCGCCGCCGTGGCCGGACACGTGGTGCGCCGCCGCCTGGCCGAGTCCCGTCGTGACGACGAGCGCGGCGCAGAGCAGCGCGACAAGGCGTTGCATAACTATTCCTTTGGGGCCGAGGACGCGGGCGCATGGGCGCGCGCCTCGGCGATGCATCATGTTCGAAAATAAAATTAGAAAGAGGGGATTAAGCCTTGGGGGGGGGCGGATCGAGGCCGGCGGGGACGCCGACCAAGGCGAAGACATCGCCCAGCTCGAAACAGAGGGAGCGGGGCTGGAATACAACCAAGGACTCCTGAGGAAGGAAGGGCTCGCCGCGAAAGCTCAAGACCTCGCGGCGCTGCTGGCGCGAGCAGTCGGGATTCACCCAGACGGGGACTTCCTCGTCGGCAACGCGAGCCTCGAGGGCGTGGTTGTGGGCCGGACCCTCATGGTGCGCAGGACCCGCCTCGGCCGTCGCGCCGTGGGCCTCATGTCCCGCGCCCGGCTGCGCATGAGAAACTTCGTGTCCCGCGTGGCCAGCATGTTGGCGGTGATCCATGGCCTCGGCCTTAAAACTTGGTCCTCTGGGTCGCTTCTTCAAGTCGCAGCCGTGGATGCACCGGCGCCCCGAGAGGTTGCAGCCGCAGGCTTCATGTTGTCCTAGGGCCAAGGCGTAGGAATAGGGATAGGCCTGCCCGAAGCTGATCAGGAAGAAAAAGAGGACGACAAACCACTTGTGACGCAAAAGACCCATCGATCCGGGCCTTACGCGACCGAAGGAAGGGCTGTCAAGCCATTCGGAAAATCGCCCAGAAAGGGCTTGCAGAAAATTTCGAAATTGCTCAGGCTGCGACCGTGCGGCGCTTTAGCCTTCCATTCAAGCTCTGCCTGCTGGCCCTCCTTGCGGCCTTCTGTCTCGCCTCCGTCGAGTGGCACCGCGACCACGAAATCTCCGCCCAAGGCCCTTGCCAGGAGTGCTGCGTGCAATGCTGCCCCTCGCACCACCTGGCGCCCGTCGCGGCATCTCGCTTGCTCCTGAGCCATCCCGATCCGGTGGATCGGCGGGCGCCCGATCCTCCCTTGCCGCACCTCGAGACCCATCCTCGGCGCGTCGACCGGCCTCCGATCGCCTGACCCCGCTTCGCCTCTTCATTTAGCCTTAAACAAAACGATCGCGGAATTCCCGCGGAGGTACGCTTATGTTTGCCCGCACATGGCGACGCTCGGCAGGGGCCTGGGCCCTTGTCCTGGCCGTCGCCCTCGCCGCCCTACCCCAACGCGCCGCGAGTGAAACCGCCTGCGCGATTCACAGCGCCCAAGAGCTGGTCGCTTGCGCCCTGGAACGACACCCCGACCTCGCCGTCGCGGCCCAGGCCGAGGCGCGCGACCGGACTTTGCCGGACATCGCGCGGCAGCGACCCAACCCCGAGCTCGACAGCCGGATCCTGGGCGGCAAGAGCGCCGACGATTCGCTCGTCACCACCGAGACCACCCTCTTCACCGTTTGGGAGCTGGGCGGGAAGCGCCGCTCCCGCGTCGCCGCCGCCCAGGCGCAGGGCCGCGCCGCCCGGGCCGAGACCTTGGCCGTGCGCGAGCGCGTCCTGCTCGAGACGGTATTGGCGCTGCATCGGCTGCGGCAGATTCGCTCCGAGCTCGCCCACATCGAGGAAACCCTCGCCGTCTTCGGCAAGATCCTCCGGCTCTATCGGGGGCGGCCCTTCCTCACGCCGGAGCAAGAGGTCTCGCTGGCCTCCTTCGAACTGGCCGGCGAAGACTACAAGCTGAGGAGAAGCCGGCTGACTCAAGATAAATTCAACCTGCTGGGCGCCCTTCGGATCGCCACGAGGCATCCCTTGGAAGATGTCGAAAGGTTCTTGCCGCCCGCTCCGCGGCGCTGGACCGCCTTCGACGGACCCGCGGCCGGCGGGCCGCCGAGCAACGCGGCGCTGGAGAAGGCCGAGGCCGCGCGGGAGGAAGCGGAGGCGAAGGCCCGCCTCGCCCGATCCGAGGCCTGGCCGGACCTGCGCCTCGGCCCCACCCTCGAGACCGAATCCCTCTCCCACGCGACCAAGACCACGGGCGGCCTGCATTTCGCCCTACCCCTCCCCGTCCTCAACCGCAACGCCGGGGGCCAAGCCTACGCTCAGGCCGAAAAAATCCGCGCCGAAAGCGCCTTGGCCGCGGAGCGCGGCAGGCAGGCCGTCGACCGCGAAAGCTGGCTCTCGCGCTACCGCGCGGCCCGCAAGGCCCTCGCGCAGACGCCCTCGCCCGCGGCGCTGGGCCCGCGGCACGCCCAGGTCGAGGCCTTTTTCGAAAAGGGCCTGGTGCCGAGCACGCTGGTGATCGAGATCCACCGCCAGATCAACGACGTCGCCCAAACCTATCACGAGCAGGAGCTTGCCGCCCTCGAGGCGCTGTGGCGGCTCTACATCCTCGAAGGCCGCGCCTTCGCGGAAAAAATCTGAACGGAGCGAAACATGATCGAAGGCATCGTCAAATTTTCCGTCAAAAACCAGGTCGTCGTCCTGGTACTGACCGCGATCTTCCTCGCCGCCGGCGGTCTGGCTTACACACGCCTCTCGGTGGACGCCCTGCCGGACATCACAAACGTCCAGGTCACGGTCAACACCATGGTGGAAGGCCTCGCGCCCGAGGAGAGCGAGCGCTACGTCACCGCGCCGATCGAGGCGGCGATGAACGGCATCTCCAGCGTGACGCACCTCCGCTCGCTCACCAAATTCGGCCTCTCCCAGGTGACCGTGAATTTTGAAGACGGCACCGACATCTACCAGGCGCGGCAGCAGGTGGCCGAACGCCTGCAAACGGTCCTGCCCGGCCTGCCTCCCGGACTCCAGCCCCGCCTGGGCCCGATCACGACGGGACTGGGCGAGATCTACTTCTACACGGTGGAGGCCGAAAAAGTCGAAACCGGCGAAGCCCGGCGCCGCCAGCTGATGGAGCTGCGCGCCCTGCAGGAATGGCTGATCCGACCGCGGCTGCTGACGGTCAAGGGAGTGGCCGGCGTCGACACGACGGGCGGCTACGAAAAGCAATTCCACGTCCAACCCGACATCCAGAGGATGTCCGAGCTGGGTATCGGTTTCGACGAGATCGAAAAGGCCCTCGCCGCCGCCAACCGCAACGCCGGCGGCGGCTACATCCAGCAAGACGGGCGGCAGCTGATCATTCAAGCCCTGGGCCTCTTCCAGAGCCCCGAGGACATCGCGCAGGTGCCGGTCCTCACGCTGAGCAATCTCAAAACCGTGAAGCTAGGCGACATCGCCAAGGTCGAGCTGGGCTACCCGCTGCGGGTCGGGGCGGCCCTGGTGGACGGCCGCGAGGCGATCCTGGGAATGGTCTATTTGATGGCGGGGGACAACAGCCGCAAGGTGGCCCGCGCGGTCGACGCACAGGTCGAGGAAATCCGCAAGGTCCTCCCTCCCGGCATCCGGATCGAAACGCTGTACGACCGCTCCGAGCTGGTCGACGCCACGCTTAGGACCGTCCTGAAAAATCTCGGTTCCGGGGCGCTCTTGGTAGTCGCCGTGCTCTTGCTGATGGTCGGCAACCTGCGCGCGGCCCTCATCACCGCCGCCATGATCCCGTTGTCGTTGTTATTCACCTTCATCCTGATGAACTACTTCGGGATCTCCGGAAACCTCATGAGCCTCGGGGCCCTCGACTTCGGCATCATCGTCGACGGCGCGGTGATCGTGCTGGAGAACTGCGTGCGCCGCACCCACGCGCGCGCCCTCGAGAAAGGCGCGGCGCTGACCCGGGCCGAGGTCCGCGACACCGTGCTTACCGCCACCGTCGAGACGCGCCGCTCCGCCGGCTTCGGCGAGCTGGTCATCCTGGTCGTCTTCATCCCGATCTTCGCCCTGGGCGGGATCGAGGGGAAGATGTTCCAACCGATGGCCGCCGCCTTCGCCTTCGCCATCCTGGGGGCCCTGATCTTCTCCTTCACCACCGCCCCCGCCCTGGCGAGCCTCCTGCTGAAGGGCTCGCCCCACGAGCGCCAACCTTGGCTGATGCGCGGCTTCCAGGCGCTGTACCGTCCGCTGCTGGACTTCTCGCTGCGCTTTCGCGGCCCCGTCCTGGCGTTCGGCGCGATCCTGGTCGGACTGGCCCTGTGGCTCTTCCTGCGGATGGGCTCCGAATTCGTCCCGCAGCTCAACGAGGGCTCGATCGTGATCATGCTCCACCGCGACGCCAACATCGGCGTGGACGCCGCGGTGGAAATGCAGGCTCGTTCCGAAAAGATCATCCGCGAATTTCCGGAGGTGAAACGCGTCTTCTCGCGGATCGGCACCGCCGAGGCGGCCACCGACCCGATGGGGATCTACCTGGCCGACACCTTCCTCATGCTGAAGGAGTCGAAGGAATGGCCCAAAGTCGACGGCAGGCGCCGGACCAAGGACGAGCTGGCCGAGGCCGTCGTCGCCAAGCTCCAGACGGAGATCCCCGGGCAGGACGCGATCCTCACCCAACCCATCCAGATGCGCTTCAACGAGCTGCTCGAAGGGACCCGCTCCGACGTGGCGGTGAAGCTCTTCGGTGACGACTTAAATCAGCTCCTGGAGCTCTCCGCGAAGGCGGAGGAACTGCTCAAGGAGATCCCGGGCGCCGGCGACGTCGAGGCGGAGATGTCCGACACCTCGCCGGTCCTGCAGATCCGACCGCGGCGCGCGACGCTCGAGGCGATGGGGCTTTCCACCGGCGTGGTCCTGGAGGCGGTGGAGACGGCCTTGGGCGGCAAGGAGCTGGGATATTTCTTCGAGGGGGTGCGGCGCTTCCCGATCGTCCTGCGCCTGGATGAGGCGAGCCGCTCCGACGTCGCGACCTTGAAGCGCATCCCCGTCGAGGTGGGCCCCAACCTCACGCTTCGCCTGGACGAGCTGGCCGAAGTCGCCGAAGTGGAGGGCTTCGCTACCATCTTTCGCGAAAACGGTCGGCGGCGCACCGCCATCCTGGTCAACCCCCGCGACCGGGACACGGAGGGCTTCGTCCTGGAGGCCCAGCGGGTCCTGCGCGAGCGGCTCCCCTTGCCGGAGGGGATGTATTTCGAGTGGGGCGGAAATTTCAAAAACCTGCAGCAGGCCCGCAACCGCCTCATGGTCTTGAGCCCCATCGTCCTGGCCCTCATCTTCGTCATGATCTACGTGGTGTTTCGCAGCGCGACGCAGACCCTCCTCATCTTCACCGGAGTGCCCTTCGCCTTGGTCGGCGGCGTCTTGGCGCTTTACCTGCGCGACATGCCCTTCAGCATCTCGGCGGGGGTCGGCTTCATCGCCCTCTCCGGCATCGCGATCCTGAACGGAGTGGTGCTGATCAGCACCTACCATCAGCTGGGCGGCGGAGGTCTCGGCGGAAAGGAGTTGGCGCGGCAGGGGGCCCTGCTGCGACTGCGGCCGGTCTTGATGACGGCCCTCGTGGATGTCTTCGGGTTTTTGCCGATGATGCTCTCGCGGGGCATCGGGGCGGAGGTGCAAAGACCCTTGGCGACGGTGGTGATCGGCGGGGTGATCTCGTCGACGCTGCTCACCCTGCTGCTCCTGCCGGCGGCCTACTCGTTGTTGGATCGCGGCAAGCTCAACCGCGCCGCACGACCAACATGACCACGTCTTCGCCCGCCTCGATCAGCTGGATCTCGTAGCCGAAGAGCTGGACTTTGACCGGGCTGGTCGGCTTGCGGTGGTTTTTGCTGGTGAGGATGATCTCGTTCTCCTCGCCCGCCTGACTGACCTTGATGCGCATGCCGACCTCGCCTTCGCCGCCGCAGTCGTAGCCGCCCTTGCACAGCGTGTTGATGAACTCGGTGGTCTGGAGCTTGAGGGGCTTCGAGGTGTCTCTCACCACGGCAGTCTGGTTCACTCCGATCAAGAAGCTTTGGTTGAGCTCGATATTGATTTCGTTGCTGGCGAGGTCCTTGACCGGCGCCAGGTTGCCGGTCGCCTTGACGCTGGTGGCGGTGAAGACGCCGGGGCCTCCCGAGCGTCCTTCGACCTCCACGCTGTCGCCCTCCTTGATGTCCTGGAAGGTCGCCTTCCCCTGCAGGGTGCTGAAGCGGGTGCCTCCGGTGACGTAGACCCGGGTGACGGGCGGGACGTCCAGCCCGAAGCTGTGGCTGCCGTAATTGACGTTGCGGACGATCCCGCGCAGAGTCTCGGCGTGAAGCGCTGAAGCGGCGAGCAGGATCGAAAAAAACGAGAGAAATCGGAGGCAAGAGGTCTTCATGGGGGGCTCCCTGTCTTAGGTTGGGGCTTATCTTACTACGCCTTGGGACTTGGGAAAAACCTGAAATGTTAGGCTGTAGGGGCGAACACCAGGTTCGCAGATTTCCCTTGGTCTCGACGCCGCCTGCTGATATTTTTCGCGCCGATCCGGGCTCTTCACATTCAATTCAGGCGGAGGTCCTCATGAAGGCCGTCAATTTCCTATTTTTCATCATCTTTTTGGTCATCGGCGAACTGATCGCCGTGGCGGTGGGCGCCGCGGTGCATCCCGCCCTGGGCGGCCTACTGGGCGTCGGGGCCTTCTTCATCGCCCTCTTCCTGGCCATCGCCATCAAGATCGCCTACCAGTGGGAGCGGGCCGTCATCCTGCGCCTGGGCAAATACTCCAGCACCAAGGGGCCCGGCCTTTTCTTCATCGTGCCCATCCTCGACACCGCCATCTTCGTCGACACCCGCATCCTGACCATGGACATCCCGGCGCAACAGGTCATCACCCGCGACAACGTGCCGGTCTCGATCAACGGCGTCGTCTACTTCAAGGTCAGCAAGGTCGAGGACGCCATCATCAAGGTACAGAACTACCGCGTCGCCATGATGCAGTACGCCCTCACCGTGCTCCGCGACATCATCGGCGAGATGACCCTGGACGAGCTGCTCTCCGAGCGCCAGCGAATCAGCGACCAGATCGGCAAGGCGGTCGAGTCCCAGGCCGCGGCCTGGGGCCTGGACGTCGACACGATCAAGCTGCAGGACATCGACATGCCGGAAGAATTGAAGAAGATGATGAGCCGTCAGGCCAGCGCCGAGCGCGAGAAGCGCGCGACGATCACCAAGGCCGAAGGCGACAAGGAGGCTGCGCTCAACCTGGCCGCCGCCGCCACGACGATGGCCACCAGCCCCGGCGCCATGCAGCTGCGCACCCTTCAGACCATCGATGGCCTGGGGCCGACCGCGTCCAACACGGTGGTCTTGGCGGTGCCCATCGAGCTCATGGAGCTGGCCAAGTTCGCCGGGCAGGCTTTCAAGAAGCAGGCCGGATAATTCGAAAAGCAAGTCATCTCGGGCCGCTCCCGCGTGGAAGGGGGCGGCCCTTATTATTTTCCGCTACTGCGACGTCAAGAAAAAGGCCGCTGCCCTTGATGGCAGCGGCCTTTTTAATCACGGTCTGGTCGAGGGATTACTGCGCCAAATCCATGCGCACGATCCGGTTGCCGCCGAACAGCGTGACGCCGTAGAGCAGGCCGTCCGCGGGATTCTCCTGCAACCCGGTCAGGCCCTCGATGTGGCCGATGTGCTCGTCCGCCGTGACCTGGTCGAAGATGTTCAGGGTCAGCAGGCGAACCCAGCCCTTGAAGAATTCGTTGTAGATCAGCTTGTTGGTAAAAACCCCGCCGTACTGATCCCCGGTGTAGTAGGCCGCGACCATGATGGACTCGCCGCCCGAGCTGTTGTCTTCGGGATCTTGGTCGTTGAAGGTGTTGTCGCCGTGGCGATAGCCGTGGATGGGGTTGACGAAGCTCGGGTTATTGGGCACGCAGGGACCCTCACAGTTCGGCCAGCCGTAGTTTTCGCCGGCGAAGTAGAGGCAGTTGATCTCCTCGAAACCTCCGGCCCCGACGTCCCCCATGAACAAGTCGCCTTCGTCATCCACCACCAAGGTAAAGGGATTGCGGAGTCCCAGGGCGTAGACCGTGTCTTCGGCGATCGGAGTCGGCGCCGACGGGTTGCTGCGGTCGAAGCGAATCCTGTGGATCTTGCCGAGGGGATTGCCGGGATCCTGACTAACGGCCTCGTTAAGATCGCCGGCCCCATCTCCAACCCCGACGAAGAGGTTTTTGGATTCGCCGAAGACCATGCTGCCGCCGTTATGGTTTTCTCCGGGATTGCTGACCTCACTCTTCAGGAAGGTAGCGAGAACATCCTCAGCGCCCAGGGAAAAAGTATCGCCGGCGACATTGACGTTCACCTGCCGGCGGACGACGCGGTTTCCGCTGCCATCGGGGAGGGTGTAGTAAAAATAGACATAGCCGTTTTGCGCGTAGTCCGGATCCGCCGCCACGTTGAGTAGGCCCTGTTCGTTGCCCGTCCCGACGCTGATCGAGACGGTCTGCGAGAGCGGCGTCAGGTCGGAGCGGAGATAGTAGACCGTGCCCGTGCCGTCGTTGCCCCAGGTGATGATAATCGCCTCGCCGCCCCGCCCCGGCAGGAATTCCAGGTCGATCAAATCGAAGGCCAAGGGCACGCCCACCTCGGTGAAAACCACCTGCGTCGTGGTGCCGCCCCCGCCGCCGCCACCGCCTCCGCCCCCACCACCCCCTCCGCCACCCCCGCCACCGTTGTCGGCGGTGCCGCCGGAGCCGCAGGCCCCCAGGGCGAGCGAGCCCGCGGTCAGAAGACAGGTCGCGACGTATTTCCATCGATTGCGCATAATTACCTCAATTTGTTTCGCGCGGAGCGCCGGGCGAAAGGTTAAGCTATTTCACGAGCGAGGCAAAGCCCCGCGCCGTTTGTCGGGCGCAGCGATTCAAAACACCGATATGCCGCGCCGTCAAGGCCTCGATATCGCGCCACTTCTCCTCCAGGCCCGCGGCGGCGATCTCGGCGCGGCCCTCGCGATGCCACTCCGCGATCATCGCGGGCGTCATCTCGGCGTGGAATTGCAGGCCGTAGGCCTTGTCCCCGTAGCGAAAGGCCTGGTGGAGGAAGAGCTCGGAGGAGGCCAGGAGCTGGGCGCCCGAGGGCAGCTCGAAGGTCTCGCCGTGCCACTGGAACATCTCAAGGCGCGGCGGAAAATCGCCGAAGAGCGGGTCGCCCCGGGCCTCGGGGCGCGTCCAGAGGGGATACCAGCCGATCTCTTTTTGCGCCCCGGGATAGACCCGCATGCCTAAGGCCTTCGCCAAGAGCTGGGAGCCCAGGCAGACGCCCAGAAAGGGCAGATCCGCCTGGAGCGTCTCCTCGATCAAGCGAAGCTCCTCACGGATGAAGGGAAGCCGTCCCGCGTCGTTGGCGCTCATCGGTCCGCCCATCACGACGACGCCGTCGTAGGCGCCGGGGGCAATTTGGAGGCGGCTTAGGTCCTCGCGCCAGGATTCGATCGTTTGCAGCTCGAGGCCCGCCTCGCGGAAGGCCGCCTCGAAGGCGCCGAGGCCTTCATGAGGGACGTGTTGAAAGATCAGGAGCTTTGGCATAGAGCCAAGTCCGTAGGGGCCGTTCGCGAACGGCCCCTACAGGGGTCGCCCGAGATGGACGCTACGTTTCAAAAAAACTTCCGCAAAAAACTCCTCGATTGGTACCAAAAATACAAGCGCGATCTCCCCTGGCGCCGCAGCCGCGACCCCTACGCCATCTGGGTGAGCGAGATCATGCTGCAGCAGACCCAGGTCGCCACCGTCATTCCCTACTACGAACGATTCTTGAAAAAGTTCCCGACGATCGCCGCCCTCGCCCGCGCCGAGGAAGAGGATGTCTTGGCCCTATGGGCCGGCCTGGGCTACTACCGACGCGCCAAGCTCTTGCAGCGCGGCGCGCGGGCCGTGGCCGAGCGCCACGGCGGGAGGCTCCCCGACGACCCCGAGGCCCTGCGGGAACTCCCCGGCATCGGGCCCTACACCGCGGGCGCCATCGCCTCCATCGCCTTCCAGCGGCCCAGCCCCTTGGTCGACGGCAACGTCGTCCGTGTCCTCTCGCGGGTCTTCGCGCGGAAGGGCCATGCGAAGGATGCACGCCTGCAGAAGGAAATTTGGGCCCTCGCCGCCGACCTGGTCGACCCCGAGCACCCGGGCGACTTCAACCAGGCCCTGATGGAACTGGGCGCGACCCTCTGCCGCGTCGCCCTGCCCTCCTGCGAGCGCTGTCCCGTCCAAGGCCTCTGCGCGGCCCGCGGCGACGGCGAGCCCGAGGCCTTTCCCGAGAGTCCCCCGCCGCAAAAGACGCTGAGGCTGCAACGCGCGGCGGCCGTTGCCCTGCGGGGCGGGTCGGTCCTGCTGGTCAAGCCCCGCGCCGCCCGCTGGTTCCAGGGCCTCTGGGGCCTGCCCCACGAGTATTGTGCCGAGGCGCCGGCCACCGAGACCGCGCTGGGCGAGTGCCTGCGAAGCCACCTGGGCCTGGCCCTCCTCCGGCCCCAAGCCCTGCCCGCCACCACCCACGCGATCACCCAGCACCGCATCACCACCTGGGCCTGGAGCGGGGAGGCCCGGGGCCGCCTCAAGGCTGCGGGTCCCTACGAGGAGGCGCGATTTTTCACGAAAAAGGAACTGGCGGGGGCCGCCCTGCCCAATTTCGACCGCAAGGTCTTGGCGGCGGCAAAGCTAATCTAGGATGGACTTTCCGGGCGGGGCTGTGGCAGGGTCGCAACTCTCGTGGGGAAAAGGGCCGAAAATGAGTACAGAGGCCTGGGATTCCCCCCGAATCGAGGGCCTCCAAAGGTGTGTCGTCTATGACCCATAAAGTCCCCCATCCCGCCCATCCCGAGATCCGGCCGGGTTCCGTCCTGGGTTCGGAGAGCCTTCCCTTTGAATCGCTGATTTTTTCGAATGACTCCGCAGGCCCCGCTACCGGCGAGGCCGCCGCGACGGAAAACGGCCGCTCCCGCTACGTTTCCGGCGAAGACCCCGCGCGCCGGGTGGCCGAAACGCCGCGTCCGGCCTTCTCCAAACTGTTTCGGCCGCAATCCTAGCCGAACCATTGCCTAATAATTGAAACCGCTGCGGCGGATGTGCACCATCGGCTGCCCCTCTTCCTCGTTGCTGGCGTTCACCACCTCGGCGACGAAGATCTGGTGGTCGCCCGCGTCGTACTGGTGGCGCAGCTCGCATTCCAGGAAGCAGAGGCAGTTTTTCAGGATGGGCACGCCCAGCGATTGCCGCTCGGTCTTGATGCCGGAGAAGGGATCCTGGCCCGGCTCGAAGCCGCGGCCGAAATGGGATAGCATGTCCTTCTGCCCGGTGTGCAGGATGTTGAGGGCGAGCTTCTTGGAGTGCTGGATCATCTCGGCCACCGGACGGCCCCGCTTCACGGCGAAGGAGACCATCGGAGGCTCGAAGCTCACCTGCTGGAACCACGAGGCCAGCATGGCGCCGGGCATGTCCTTGTCTTGCGTGGTGAGGACGGCGACCCCGCTGGCGATGCGTCCCAGGGCCTGGCCGATTTTGTCTTTAGGAGTGGGTTCCGACATAAATGCGCTCCTCTCAAGGTTTTGAAAAGCGACGTGATTCTATTTTATCCGGGCACTGGCAACGATTTTACAACCTTTATCAACCCGTATCGCTTCCATTTTAAGGATCTCTCCCCTCCCTTGAAAAGGCCAGAAAATTCTCCAACAATCCTTTGACCGCGGGTCTTTCCCGGTCTTAATATCCGCTCGTTCCGATCCCTACCTAAAACCTTATTTCGGAGGCTCCTCATGCGGTGGAAATTATCCCTAGCGGCACTGGCACTGCCTATGATGATCGGCGGCGCGGCCCAGGCCGCGACCTTCGTGGTCAACCGATTCGATGACCCGGCCCCCCTGCCGGCCCCCAACGGCTGCAATACCGGGGGCTCCTGCTCCCTGCGCGAGGCGGTGCTGGCCGCCAACGCCTTGCCCGATCTCGACACCATTCAACTGGATGCCGGCACCTACGACTTAAGCATCCCCGAGGCCGGCAATCCCGAAAGCGGCGACCTCGACGTGGATTTCGGCGTGATCCTTCAAGGCCAAGGCCCCGGGGTCACCATCATTAACGGGGTCCAGCCGGCACTCAACGACCGCATCCTCGAAGCCGGCGGGGCGGGCGGGGTCCTCACCTTCAGCGGCTTGACCGTCCAGAACGGAAGCGCCGGCGACGGCGGCGGGATCTACGTGCCCAGCAACGGATACCTGGTCACGGTCTCCGATTGCGAGATCACAGGCAACCAAGCCGTAACCAGCGGGGGCGGCCTCTACCTCTCTTCTCCCGCCACGATCGAAAATTCCAACATCGACGGCAACACCCTGGATAATGGTCCGGGCGGCGGCGTTTTTTTCAGCAGCGGCGGCGGCCTGAACATCCGCAACAGCACCGTGAACGGCAACACCGTCACCAACAGCGGAACCGGAGGGGGATTGTTTTTCTCCGCGGGGGGAACGCTGGAGGCGACCGAGTCGCAGTTCAACGGAAACACCATGGACAGCGGTTCCGGCGGCGGCCTCTTTTGCAGCGGCGGAAGCCCCATCGCGCTCAGCCAAGTGGAGGCCTCCAACAACACCCTCACCAACGGCGGCTCCGGCGGCGGGGTGTTTTTTGGCGCCAGCTCCCTCATCGCCACCGACCTGACCGCCAATACCAACACTGTCGACAACGGCGGCACCGGCGGCGGCGTTTTTTTCAGCGGCAGCAACATCACCGTTTCCGGCCTGACGGTCACCGGAAATCAAATGCCCGGCGGTGGTTCCGGCGGCGGTGCCTTTATCAGCGGCAGCAACGTCACGGTGAATGACGCCACCGCCTCCGGAAACTCCATCCAGGGCGGCGGTTCCGGCGGCGGCCTTTACCTTTCCGCCAGCAACGTCGTCCTCCTCAACTCCGTGGTCGACGGGAACAGTGCCGACGTTCAGGCGGGAGTTTTCGCGAGCGGTACCAACGTCGATTTCACCAATATTACCGTGAGCGGAAATTTGGCCCTCTTCGACGGCGGCGGCGTCTACGTCGGCGCGAGCGATGCCCAATTCAGCAATGTCACGATCGTCGACAACCAGGCCGACTCCGACAACAACGGATCCGGCAGCGGCGGCGGTCTTTTCAATTCGGGCACCCTCACCCTCCGCAACAGCATCCTCGCCCAAAACACGGCCAACGCCGGGATGGGGCCGGATTGCTTCGGTGGGCCCATTACCTCCGACGGCTACAACATCATCGGTTCCGACGCGGACTGCACCATTACGCCCCCGCAGGGCGACCCGGCCTCGACCGATCTCTACGGCGTTGATCCCCTGCTCGGCCCGCTAGCCGACAACGGCGGACCCACCCAAACTCGCGCCCTGCTCGCCGGCAGCCCGGCGATCGACGGCGGCGACCCCGCAGGTTGCGTCGACGGCAACGGCTCCGCGGTCACCACCGACCAGCGCGGCCAGATCCGTCCCAGCGGCCCGCGCTGCGACATCGGCGCTTTCGAGCTGGGTTCGTCGGATCTCGAGATCGTCAAGACGGCCAGCGCCGCCCAAGTCGACACGGGCGACGAATTCTCCTACACGCTCACGATCACCAACAACGGCCCCGGCAAAAACTTCGACATCGAGGTCTCGGACGCCGTCCCGGCGGAACTCGCTTTGGTCTCGGTCGGCTCCGATCAGGCGGACTGCAGCTCCGCCGGCAACACCGTCACCTGCACCTTAGCCGAACTCGATGCCGGGGATTCCTTCGTCGTGGAAATCATCGTCGCGGCGAACGAGGAAGGCGACGTCGAGAACACCGCCACGGTCCAGGGCTCGGAGCAGGATCCTGACCCGGCCAACAACACCTCCTCGGTGCTCGTCAGCGTCGGACCGGCCAACCCCGATCTCTCCGGAGGCGGTTGCGCGGTATCCCCCGCGACGCCCTCGCGATACGGGGCCTGGACGGCCTTGGGTGCGGCGGCCTTGCTCGTCGCAGCCTGGCGGCTGCGCCGGAGCCGATTCGCGGAATAATTCCGCCTCTAGGAAATCCTTAGGGCGCCTCGCCGGAGGCGCCCTTTTTTTTCGCGCCAACACCCTTGCAGTCCGCGGATTGACCGGCCCCAGGGATCATTATATAGGTGTCGCGATGCCAAGCGCCGAAACCAGGATCCCCATCGAGGCCTCGCCGACGGCGCGGACCCTCGCCTGGGAAGAAAACCAGGAAGAGCTCTACGAGCTGAGCGGCGCCGACCGCAAAAATTTCCTCAATGCCTACGTCACCCAGGACATCAAGAATTTGGCGGTCGACCGCACGACCGCCGCCGCCTTTCTCACCCAAAAAGGAAAACTGGTCAGCACGGTCCGAGCGCTCAACCTGCCCGAGCGGATCCTCCTGCTCTTCCCACGGGGTTACGGCGCAAAGACCGAGGCCCATTTGGCCACCTACTTGATGTTCGCCAACGCGACCCTGAAGCGGATCGATGGGGAGTTCGCCCATTTCGCCCTGGCGGGACCCAAGACCAGGGCCTTGTTGGAGTCCCGCTGCGGGCTGACGCTCGCGCCCGAGGCCCGGACCGTCGCGCGCGCCCGCTGGGGCGAGGCCGAGGTCTTGCTTTTTCCCCACGTCGACGATCCGGAGCGCTGGGACCTCCTGGCCCCCGCCGCGACGGCCTCGATGCTGCGCGAGCAGATCTCCGCCTGGCGCGCGGCGGACGAGTTGGACGAGGCCGCTCCCGAGGCGCTCGAGCTCCGGCGCCTCGAGCTGGGCCTCCCCAGGTTGGGCGTGGACATGGGCGAGGACAACCTGGTCGCCGAGGTCGGCCTCGACGAGCGGGCGACCAGCTTCAACAAGGGCTGCTATCTCGGCCAAGAGACCACCGCCCGGGTGCAGAGCCGCGGCCACGTCAACCGCAAGCTGACCCGGGTGCGGCTCGACCAGGCTTTTTCCGGGCCCTTGCCCGTAGAAGTGTTTCAAGGCGATAAAAAGGTCGGGATGTTGACTTCGGCGGCGGAATCGCCGAGGTACGGCGGGTGGATCGGCCTGGCGACGGTGGCCTTGAGCGCGTGGGAGAACCCCAAAAAGGTCTTTGCAGCTGGAGGCCACGGAAAGGTTTTCCTCGAGAAATTGTAGGGGCGA
>SZOV01000015.1 GCA_030263375.1 Deltaproteobacteria bacterium PRO3 | reverse complement strand
GATGGGGGTTGAAGGGGGAGAAAGGATTTCTCCCCCTGGGCTTTAGCGAGACCGGACTTGCTCCGGGCTCGCGAATCAACTAGCCCGACCGGGCCGTAGGTCTGGGGGAGGGTATCGCCTCACGGCCGGTGGTGGCGAGGAAGAGAGCCTGTGCAATAGATGGGAGGGCAATAAGCAAAGGCACGCGCCTACTCAATCCCCTGCGCCGCCAGATATCGTTCGGCGTCCAAGGCCGCCATGCAGCCCATGCCCGCGGCGGTGATGGCCTGGCGGTAGACGTGGTCCACGCAGTCGCCGGCCGCGAAGACGCCCGGGATGTCCGTCGCCGAGCCCTTCGTCACCAGGATGTAGCCGTTCTCGTCGGTCTTCAGCTGCTTGGCGAAAGGCGCGGAATTGGGCGTGTGGCCGATTGCGACGAAGACGCCGTCGACCTTCATATCTTTTGTCTCGCCCGTCTTGAGGTTCTTGATCCGGGCGCCGGTGACTTCGTTCTTGCCCTCGCTCAGGATGTCCTCCACCGCCGAATCCCAGATAAACTCGATCTTCTCGTTCTTGAAGGCCCGCTCCTGCATGATCTTGCTCGCGCGCAGCTCGCGGCGGCGGTGCACCACGTAGACCTTTTTCGCGAACTTGGTCAGGAAGGTCGCTTCCTCCATCGCCGAGTCGCCGCCGCCCACCACGATCAGGTCGGCGTTGCGGAAAAAGGCGCCGTCGCAGGTGGCGCAGGTTGAGACCCCGCGGCCCATCAGTTTCTTTTCGGCCTCGAGGCCGATCAGCTTCGGCGAGGCGCCGGTGGCGATGATGACGGCGTGGGCCTGGATCTCGCCTTGGCCCAGCTTTAATTTCTTAGGGTTGGAGGCCAGGTCGGCCTCGAGGACCTGGTCGAATTGGATCTGCGTGCCGAAACGCTGGGCCTGCTGGCGCATCCGCTCCATCAGCTCGGGGCCCATCACGCCCTCGGGGAAGCCGGGGAAATTTTCGACCTCGGTCGTGGTGGTGAGCTGGCCGCCGGGCAGGGTGCCGTCGATGACGACGGGCTCGAGGTTGGCGCGCGCGGCGTAGACCGCGGCGGTGAGGCCGGCGGCGCCGGATCCGATGATGACGACCTTGTGGACAGGAGAACTCATGAATGCACCTCTAAACGATGAATTTTGAGGTGCTACCGTTAGCCCCTTGGGCGGGCCTTGTCAAACCTCAAGGCCCGTAGCCGTCGACCGGGAACCTCTGACCGGGATCGGTCTTTCCGCCGCCGAAGGCCGGAGGCGGCGGGGTGACCAGGCCGTAGATCAGCCCGCCCAGCAGACCGCCGACCAAGGCGCCGCCGGCGTCGAAGAGCCAGGCGTTCTTGGTGACGTTGAGCTTGTAGGACAGGAGATTCCCTCCCGCCGCGCCGAGGGCCGAGGAGCCCAAGATGATCGAGCTTCCTTGCGTGAAGTATTGACCGTTCTGGTCCTTGATGGGCGCGAAGGCCAAGGCGGTGCCGACGCCCAGCCCCGCCACGCCGATCCCGAGCTCGGTGCCCAAGGTCCATTTGCGCAGGGCGACGTGCGGCGTGTTATCCGGGGACAGCTTCAGCTTCTCCTCGGTGGCGGCATTACGCGCCCAGACGATCAGATCCTCCAAGGCCTTCTTGTTGTTGCTCAGGATCGAGAAATTGCCCGTCTTGTAGAAGTTGTCGGTCGTCTGGACCTGCTTGTCCCAAAAGACCTCGATCTTGCCGTCCTTCTCGAAGAGGGCCTTCAAGAGGTGATTGATCGCCTCCAGGGCCTCCTTGCGCTGGTCCCCGGCCTTGCCGTCGACCCACAGGTGCAGCTCGCGGGAGATCTTCTCCATCGCGAAGGAATGTCCGGTGCCTTCCTCGCCGGACTTGAAGGTCAGGCCGGCGAGGATGATCTTCAGGGCGCCGGCGCGGGCCGGCGTGTCGCCGTACTTGATCTCGAGGTACTCGCGGAAGGCGGACTCGGCGGGTTGGGCCGAGAGGAGATCCGTCATCTCCTTTTGGGCCGCCTTGCCGTATTCGTTTTCGAGGAAGGCGATGCGCAGCAGCAGCTCTTTCTTCGCCGCCTCGGGGAGGTCCACGCTCCGCAGGCTGGAGACCGAGTCCCTCATGAAGGCGTAATAGTTCTTCGCGGCGTTGTAGTTGGGATCGATCTTGGAAAAGATGTCGTGGTAGACCTTCGCCGCGCCCTTGACCTCGTCGGAATAAAGATAGCTCGCATAACCCTTCTCCGCCAGGACGTGGTTGGCGAAGAGGACGATCAGCAAGTCGACGCTGCGCGGCTTCAGCTGGTCGCTGACGCTCTGCGACTTGTCCATCGCCGGCTTCATCGCCGCCCAAAATTTTTCGCGCGTCGCGTAGATGCCCAGCAGCCACTCGACCCGCTTTCGGCTCTCCGAGGACAGCTTGCTGTTGTCCTTGAGCCCCTTCAGGACCTTCTCGACCATCGTCCCCAAGACCGGATCGGCGAAGGCGAAGGCTCCGACCTTGATCGTGGTCTCCTGCAGGCTCTTCATCTTGGCGTGCTTCGGCTCCAGCTGGCCGTGCGAGATGAAGTTGGTGGTGATGTTGAACCAATTGAAGATCGCCCGATTTTTGTCGGGGACTTCCTTGCCCTCGAAGACGATGCTGATCTTTTTGAAGATGTCGGAGGGATTCTGCTCGTCGCCGAAGACCTTGGAGAACTCCGCCTTGACCGCCAAGTATTCCGCCAGTTCGGCGGCGGGGGCGCGGAAGTTCGGATATACCTTGAGCAGCTTGGCGGCATCGGCGGAGGCCGGCTGGAATGTCCCGTTCTTGCGCTCCAGCGAGATGCTGAGCCCGCTCTCCACTTCTTCCGCCTGGATCTTGCAAGGATCCTTCGCGGGGTCGGCCGGGGCCTCGAGACATTCCGCGGTCGTGCTGCGGATTTCAAAAATATTGTAAGTGGGTAGCTTGGTGGCTGGATCGCTCATCGTGTTTCCGCCCTATTCGTGAGGTGCTTAGGCGGGAAACACAAGGAAGGAGGTCCGGGAACGGCAGGTCGAAGGCCGCGCCGTGTCCGCGGATGAGGAAAATCTCTGTGAGGAAGCCAGACAGCTTCCCTGTGTGCCCCGTACCTAAATACCCGAAAATACAGAGTTTTCCTCAAAAACGGATCAGAGGCCGTTTTCGAGGTGTGGGTTGCTTAGGTGCCTCTTTCTCGGAAGACGAGGGCAAAAGTTGCGATGAAAGGCTTTTACCGCTTCTTGGCGTCTTAGGGCCCGTAGGGATCGACCGGGTAACGGCGTCCGGGATCGGGCTGCGGGGGTAGCTGGCCGCCGCCGGGCTTCGGCACCAAGAAACCGTAGGTCAGGCCCGCCGCCAGTCCGCCGATGAGGGAGCCCCCCAAGTCGAAGGCCCAATCGCCCTGGTCGATGTCGAGGGCGTAAGAGAGGGCGTTGCCCGCCGCCGCGCCGAAGCCGGCCCCGGCCGTGATCGTCGCCGCGCCCTGGCCCCACCAGCGCTCCTCGCTCTCGTCGACGGCCAACAGGGACAGCGCCGTCGCGGTGCCTGCGACGCCGATGCCCAGCTCGGTCAGCAGGGTCCATTTGCGGACGGCGACATGCGGGATCTTTTGCGGGGCGAGGGGATCCTTCGCGTCCTTCGCCTCGCCGCGCGCCCAGAGGATCAGCTTCTCCAGGGCGTTTTTGTTGGCGCCCATCAGCGGAAAGCTTGAGTAAAAGTTGTCCGTCTCCTGAAGCTTCTTGTCCCAGAATATCTCCATCTTGCCGCTCTTCTCGAAGAGCCCTTGCAGGACGTCCAGCAGGGCGACCGAGGCGCGGGCCTTCATCTCGAGGGGGAGGGCGGCGTGGTCGTCCTGGATCTCCTTGGCGGCCTTCTCCATGTTGAACTCGAAATGGGGCTTGCCCTTGGCAACCTTCACCTTCATGTGCTTCAGGAAGGTCTCCATCACCATCGCCTTGGCGGGCGTGTCGCCGTACTTGATGATCAAATATTCCCGAAGCGACTTCTCGGCCTCCTGCCCGGCCAGGAGGCTCAGCATCTCCTCGCGGCCCTTCTTTTCGTACTCCGATTGGATGAAATTGGCGCGGGTGCGGAAGTCCTTGAGGTAGGCGGTGGGGACCTCGGTGTCCTTCAAGGCCTTCATCGCGGAGGCGATGTAGGCGTAATAATTCTTCGCGGCATTATAGTGGGGGTCGACCTTGGACAAGACGTCGTGAAAGACCTTCGCGCTGCCCTGGACCGACGGCGTGGCGAGCTTGTCGTTGGTCCCCTTGTCGGCCAGGATGTGGTTGCAGAACAGGAACTGGATCAGTCCGCTGCTGCGCGCCCGCAGCTCGTCGCTGATCGCCTGCGACTTGTCCATGGTCGGCTTGAAATGCGCCAGCATCGCTTCCTGCACCGAGAGCACGACCAAGAGCCACTCGACGCGCTTGCGGCTCTCGGCGCCCAGCTTCTCGTTGCCCTTGAGACCCTGAAGGGTCTTCACGGCGAGGGCGCGAAGCGTCGGATCGACCGAGAAATAGGTGGCGACCATGACCGCCTCTTCTTGGAATTCCTTCGCCTTCGCGGCCTTCGGCTCCATCTGGCCGTGCGAGACGAAGCTCGCGACGACGTTGACCCAGCTCTCGATCGCGGCCTCCACGGTCTGGCCCTCGCCCAACAGGTGCTTGAACTTGAATTGCTTGGTGATCTCCAAGGGCTTCTGCTCGTCGCCCAGGGTCTTGAAGAACTCGCCGCGGACCGTCAGGTACTCGGCGATCTCGCGCGCGGGCGGCTTGAAGGAGGGGAAGGCCTTAGTCACGCTCGCGGCATCGCCGGAAGCGACCTGAAATTTGCCCTCGCGGCGCTCCAGGACGAAGCTCAGCTTCGTCTCGGCCTCGCGGGCCTCGACTTTACACGGATCTTTCTTGGGATCGGAGGGCTCCTGCAGGCATTCCTGCACGGAGATTCCGGGCAAGCGGAAACGTTCGTAGATTGGATCGCCCATGGGTGTGTCCCCTAATACACGCACCCGAGCCCATGGTGTTTGCGATGACGCCTTATTCTCGAATCAAAACGGAAATGGTTGCTTTAAAAGGGAATATCGTCGTCCACCTCGAGGGGAGCGGCCGCCTCGACCCCTGGGGCCGGGCGCGAGGCCCGATTGCCGGCGGGACGGCCCTCGCGGTCGCCCATCGGTCCGCCCAGGAACTGGATCGTCTGAGCCACCACCTCGGTGGTGTAGCGCTTGTTGCCGTCCTTGTCGTTCCACTCGCGGGTCTGCAGGCGGCCCTCGATGTAGACCGGGCGGCCCTTGCTTAGGTACTCGCCGCAGAGCTCGGCCAGCTTGCTCCAGACCACGATCTTGTGCCATTCGGTGCGCTCTTCCTTCTTGCCGTCCTTGTTGGTCCAGGACTCGTTGGTGGCAATGTTGAAATTGCACACCGCCGCGCCGCTGGGCGTGTACTTGACCTCGGGGTCGCTGCCGAGGTTGCCGATCAAGATGACTTTATTGACGCTCGCCATAAGGGGATCCTCCGTTTCGTTGGCGTTAACACAATCTTCGAAAAAATCTACAGCAACTTCTGTGCCAGGGAATCCCGCTCTTTCTTCCAGTCGGGATAGTCCTGGGCGAGGCCGTCCTTAGGGAGGGCGTCGAAGGCCTTCAGCTCGGCTCGGGCCCCTTCGGTGTCGCCGGATTGCTCGAGGCTGCGGGCCAAAAAGAGGCGATTGAGCGGATAATCCGGGGAAATTTTCACGGCCTCCCGCAGGTAGCCCACCGAGCGGTCCAGGTCTTGGGTGATATTCTTGGGGTTGAGCGAAAAGGAGGGGGCCTGGGCGAAGATGTTGCCTAGGATGCGGTAGCAGCCCGCGTGTTCGAAATCCGGTCGAATTTGGTTCAAGGCCTCGCAATTCGCGACCATCTTTTTTAGGCCCTTCTGGTAGTTGGGGATGTGGTTCTTGATGTAGACGCCGGTGTTGAGGGCGTGGAAGTAGAGGCAGTCGGCGGCCTGGGGATCGGCCTTCAGGCACTTGTCGGCGTATACGATGCCCTCGTGGGCGCGCTTGAGCTTGTCGGATTTCGCGGCGGCGTCGCGGGCGGCCAGGTAGGCCCGGCGCGAGGCCTCGCCCAGCTCGGACGGGCTTTTCAGTCGGTCGATGTCGGCGGGCATCGACTTGGGCGCGGCGCAGGCGACGAGCAGGCCGGCGAACAGCAGCCAATGCGGGAATCTTCGCATGGAGGGTTCCTAGACAGCCCCCATCCCTTTGTCAACGTGAGTCCCGAGCCGATTGGACCTTGCTTTTTGCGGCCAATCGTGTCAAATGGCCCGCGCATTCCAAAAAAATCCCAGATCGTCGAGGTCTAGTTGAGTTCAAGGTCCATCGATCTTGTCGCGGAGGCCGGTCTAAGCTCGGGGGAGCCCGCCTTCGCCCTGACGGATGAAACCGTCGCCGTTCCCTTCGAATTCGGAGACGCCCCCGAGCGCCCCGAGGCCTCGATGCCCCCCGCCCAATGCCAAGTGCTCGCCATCGCGAGCGGGAAGGGCGGCACCGGCAAGACCACTTTCACCACCAACCTTGCGATCAGCCTGGCCCAGCGCGGCCTGCGCGTCTTGATCGTCGACGCCGACTTCGGCCTGGCCAACGACCACCTCTTGCTCGGCCTCGAGCCGCAGGGCGACATCGGCGACGTTTTGGCGGGGCGCAAGGGCCTCCGCGAGGTGATCCTGCCCGGCCCCGGCGGGGTGAAGCTTTTGCCCGGCGGGATGGGCTCGAGCCGGCTTTCCAACCTCGAGCCCTACGAGATCGCCATCCTGGCCCGCGAGCTCGCCTGCCTCGAGCCGGACTACGACATGGTCCTGGTCGACTTGGCCGCGGGGATTTCCCCGGCCAATCTGCAATGGATGAAGCCCGCCCACGACCGTATCGTCGTCACCAACCCCGAGGTTACCGCCTTGATCGACGCCTACGGTCTGGTCAAGTGCCTCGCCCAGGACGACGGCGCGCCGGCCCGCGAGCTAAACGTCGTGATGAACCGGGTGCGCGACGAGACCGAATTTCAGCAATCGATGAAAAAGCTCCGGCAAGTCGTCGCCAAGCACCTCTCGGGCGTGAGGCTCAACAGCCTGGGCTACATCCCCTTCGACCGCTACCTGCTGCACTCCATCGCGATCCAAAGGCCGGCCGTGCTCTCGCACCCCAAGGCCTTCGTCACCGCCTGCCTGCGCGGCATCGAGGCCAAGCTCTTCGTGCGCTACCGGGCCTGGGAGAAACGGCAGTGCCGCGACGCGGACATTCCTTCCTACTTCGCGAAGCTCGAGCGGCAGGCCCATGAGTAAGAAATTTTGGCAGCGCGAACCGGTCTCCAAGATGTTGAAGCGGCCCAAGAAGGCGCTGAAGAAGACCTTTCAGGTCGTGCGCGGCCGCCGCGACGAGCTGGAGGCCCTGCGCGAGGCGGTTCCGGCCTGTTTGTCCAAATTGGAGCGCGGTCTCGAGGCGGTGGACCGGGACTTCCCGATCCGCGAGGGTCAAGGGTGCGTCGACTGGGTGGCCCTGCATCCCTCCGGCGAGCTGGTATTTCTTTGGGTGAAGCGGCGCTGTGACGCCGAGACCGTCTCCAAGCTTCTCCCGGACTACGACTGGATCCAACGCAACCGGGCGCTGTGGCCCCATCTCTTTCCCCAGGTCTTGGAAAATCGCTCCCTCCTGATGAAGGTCTGGATCCTCGCCCTCGAGATCGATCCCGACGTCCGCTATCTCCTGAGCTATTTGAACGGCGTGCGGGTGAGCCTCTTCCATGGACGGGCCGAGGCCGCGGGCGGATGGCGCTTCACCGCTTGGGAGGAGTTTCAAAAGACCTTGGCGAAGCCGCCGATCCTGCCTTCGTCGCCTGTGCCGTTTCCGGTCGCTGTCTCGGAGCCACGCTTGGAGGAACCCGCAGCGGTCAAGCCGGAGGCGCCGGCCCTGCTCAGCCGCGAGGAGATCCAGGACCTGATCTCCCTGTCGCCGGTCGAGGACTTCCGCCAGGAAGACGAGATCACCGATCCCTTCTATGAGCTGGGCCTGCCGAAGGCTTAGTGATTGATCTTTCTCTAAAATCCGTCTAAGCCCAAAAACCATGAAGGGTCTCTCGGTCATCGTGCTCGCGGCGGGAAATTCCACCCGGCTCAAGTCCCGGCTCACCAAGGTCCTGCACCCCCTCTGCGGCCGGCCGCTCATCGATTACGTCCTCGACACCGCGCAATCGGTTCAGCCGCGGAAGATCGCCGTCGTCCTCGGCAACGACCGCGACAAGGTCGAGGCGCGGCTGCGGGGCCGCAAGGGGCTGGTCTTTGCTCATCAGAAAGAGCGGCGCGGGACCGCCCACGCCGTCCAAGTCGGGCTCAAGGCCCTGGGAAATTTCTCCGGCCACGTCCTCATCTTGAGCGGCGACGTCCCGCTGCTGCGGCCCGAGACGCTCAAGCGCCTGTTGCGCCTGGGCGCGGCGCGGCCGCTCTCGTTGGTCACCTCGGTGGTCGCCAATCCCTTCGGCTACGGGCGTATCCTGCGCGACGGCGAGGGGCGCATTTACGGAATCGTCGAGGAGAAGAACGCGAGCCCCGAGGAGCGCCAGATCAACGAGATCAACGCGGGCATCTACTGCGCCGAGGCGGGCTTTTTGCGCAAGGCCCTGGCGCAGATCCGGCCGGATCCTGTGAAGAAGGAATATTACCTGACTGACGTCGTCGGTTGCGCGGCCCGGCAGGGGATTCCCGTGCATAGCGTCTCGGTCTCCGACGGCGCCGAGATCCTGCGAGGCAATACCCGCGGCGAGCTCGCCTATCTCCAAAAGATACGCAACCAAGAGCTGGTCGGTGCCCACCTCGAGAACGGCGTCGGCATGCAGGACCCCGACGCTGTCTACGTGGACGCGGGCGTCAAGATCGGCGAGGACAGTTTTCTTTCGGCCGGGGTGCATCTGATCGGCAACACGCGCCTGGGCAAGGGCTGCGTGGTGGGACCGGGCTGCGTCCTGATCGACGCGACGGTGGGCGACGGCGTGACCTTGAAGGCCTACACCCATCTCGAGGACTGCCAAGTCAAGGCGGGGGCGGTGGTCGGGCCCTACGCGCGGGTGCGCCCCGGCAGCTTGATCGACGCCGAGGCCCACGTCGGCAACTTCGTCGAATTAAAAAAGACGCGGCTGGGAAAGGGCAGCAAGGCCAACCACCTCAGCTACCTGGGCGACGCGGTGATCGGGAAGGGCGTCAACGTGGGCGCCGGGACCATCACTTGCAATTACGACGGGAAGAACAAATTCCAGACGGTTTTGGCCGACGGGGTTTTCATCGGAAGCGACACCCAGCTGGTGGCGCCCGTGAAGGTGGGGAAGGGTGCCTACGTTGGCGCGGGCACCACGGTGACGCGGGACGTCCCGCCGGGGGCCCTGGCGATTTCGCGGGTTCCGCAGAAGAACATTCAGGGGTATAAGAAGAAGTTCCGGAAGGATTAGGTCCTACCCATATGTGCGGCATCGTCGGATACATCGGAGGTAAACCCGCGGCGGAGATCCTGCTCGACGGCCTCTCGCGCCTCGAGTACCGCGGCTACGACTCGGCGGGCATCGCCGTAGTCGCCGGCGACCGCCTGCAGATCCTGCGTTCCCAGGGCAAGCTCGCCAAGCTTCGCGAGCTGGTCCAGGCGAAGGGCCCCGAGGGCAGCCTCGGCATCGGCCACACGCGCTGGGCGACCCACGGCCGGCCCAGCGAGGCCAACGCCCACCCGCACCGCTACGGGAAGGTCACGGTCGTCCACAACGGCATCATCGAAAATTTCACCGAGCTCCGCGAGGCCCTGCTCAAGAAGGGGCACCACTTCTCCTCCGAGACCGACACCGAGATCATCGCTCACCTCATCGACGAAGAGCTGGGTCCTCGTACGCCGACGGTCCAGGCCTTCCGCAAGGCCCTCCATCGGCTGCGCGGCTCCTTCGCGGTGGCGATGCTCTGCGAGGGCGAGCCGGGGACCCTCTACGCCGCCCGCAGCGGCAGCCCGCTGGTCCTGGGCTTGGGCGAGGGCGAGAATTACGTCGCCAGCGACGTACCCGCGCTGTTGCCCTACACGAAGCGCGTCGTCTTCCTCGAGGACGGCGAGGTCGCCGTCCTCGACCGCAAGGGCGTCCAGGTCCAAGACCTAAGCGGCAAGGCGGTGCGCCGCGAGGCCAAGACGATCACCTGGACCCTCGCGATGGCCGAGAAGGCCGGCTACAAGCACTTCATGCTCAAAGAGATCTTCGAGCAGCCCCGGGCCCTGGCCGACACCCTGCGCGGGCATCTCGACCTGGTGAAGTCCAACGTCTACGGCGACGGGGCGGCCGAGCTGTTCAAGTCGAAGGCCGAGATCGAAAAAGTCGACAAGATCTACCTGGTCGCCTGCGGCACCAGCTGGCACGCGGCCCTGGTCGGCAAGTATTTCCTCGAGCGCGACCTGAAGACCCTGGTGATGGTCGAGCAGGCCAGCGAGTTCCGCTACCGCGACCCCATCCTCGACAAGCGCAGCCTGGTGGTGGCGATCAGCCAGTCGGGCGAGACCGCCGACACCCTCACCGCCATCCGCAACGCCAAGGCCAAGGGGGCCAAGGTCCTGGCCATCACCAACGTCGTCGACAGCTCGATCGCCCGGGAGAGCGACGCGGTACTCTACACCTACACCGGCCCCGAGATCGGCGTGGCCGCGACCAAGACCTTCACCGCCCAGATCGTCACCCTGCACCTGGTGGGCCTGCTCTTGGGGCGGAAGAAGGGGACCTTTAAGAAGGAGGACGCCGAGGCCTTCCTGCACGAGCTCCTCGAGGTGCCCGGCAAGATCGAGGAGGTGCTCAAGCAGTCCGAGGCCATCCGCGAGCTGGCCCTGAAGTACGCCCACAGCGACGACTGTCTCTTCATCGGCCGCGGGCCCCAGTTTCCGATTGCCCTGGAAGGCGCCTTGAAGCTCAAGGAGATCTCCTACCTCCACGCCGAGGGCTATCCGGCGGGCGAGCTCAAGCATGGGCCCATCGCCTTGATCGACCACGGCTCGCCGGTGGTCGCGATCGCCCTGAAAGACGAGTACTACGAGAAGATGGCCTCCAACATCCAAGAGGTCCTCTCGCGCCAGGCCGCGGTGCTCGCCCTGGCGACCGAGGGCGACAAGAAGATCCGCGAGCTGACCGGCGACGTGATCTATCTGCCCAAGGCCCATCCGCTATTGACCCCCATTCTCAGCGCCGTGCCCCTGCAGCTCTTCGCTTACTATATTGCCGACCATCGCGGTCACGACGTCGACCAACCCCGCAACCTGGCTAAGAGCGTGACGGTGGAATGAAGGCGCTCAAGGAACAAGGTCCGCAACTGATCGGTTTGGGTCTGTTCGTGGGTGTCTTGTCCGGCCTGGCGGCGGTGTTTTACCGCTGGCTGATCGGGTTCATGCAGGATGGTTTTTTCGGCGGAGTCGAAAACCCTTTCACCGCGGTGGTTTTGGCGCCGGGGTGGCGAAGAATCCTGATGCCGGCATTGGGAGGTTTGCTTGTCGGCTTGGCGGCGAAGTTCCTTCTCAAGAAGGAAGGGGCTTCCCATGGGGTGCCCGACGTCATGGAAGCGATGCAATTCGGGAAACCGCTTCCGAAAAGAGTCATATTGTTGCGCGCCCTGACTTCCGCGTTGACCATCGGAAGCGGGGGATCTTCCGGCAGGGAGGGGCCTATCGCCCACATCGGAGCCACGGTAGGATCGGCTGTAAGCAGCCTGCTGAAAAAGAAAGGAGAATTGGCCAAGACGATCATTAGTTGCGGGGCCGCGGGCGGGATCGCGGCTACCTTTAACGCTCCGATTACCGGCGCGATCTTCGCTCTAGAGATTTTTCACGGCGACGTAGCCGTCCGTCATTTCACGCCGATCGTGATTTCCTCGGTCATTGCCACCGTCGTCTCAAACGCTCTCCTCCAGGAGGTGTCGGGGTTTCCGGCCCTAACCAGCGGGGCCTTCTCCTTTCACCTCAAGAGCGCCTGGGAAATTCCCATCTATATGGCCATGGCTCTCTTGATCGCCGGTGCCTGCATGCTGTTCATGATTTGTCTGGAGCGCTTCGAAGAAGGTTTTTCGCGCTTAAAGATGCCCAGTTTCCTCAAGCCCATGCTGGGGGGCTTTCTTCTGGCCTTGATCGCCTATTATTTTCCCCAACTTCACGGGTTCAGCAATTATCCCACGGTCAACGCCGTTTTCGAAGGGCAATACCTTTGGTATTTCATCGCCGCCTTAGGAATATTGAAAATGGTCGCCACTTCCCTAACCCTGGGCTCGGGCGGGACGGGAGGCGTTTTTGCTCCTTGCCTCTTCATAGGCGCGATGATCGGTAATACCTTCGGATACGGAGCCCATCGGCTATTCCCAGAATCGACCGCGACGGCCGGTAGTTACGCCTTGGTTGGCATGGGAGCCCTCATGGCCGGGGTGACGGGGGCCCCTTTGACCTCGGTGATCCTTATATTCGAGCTGAGCGGGAAATACAGCATTGTCCTGCCGTTGATGATCACCTGCGCGATCAGCACCATCCTCGTCCAAATCGTCATGAAGGGTTCGGTTTTCACTCGTTCGTTGATCAAAAAGGGCGTTTTCTACGGTGAAAGACGCAACGTACTGCGCAGGAAGCGGGTTCGCGAAATTCTCAGGGCTGATTTTTTGTCGGTATCGCCTCAGACCAGACTGAGGGAGCTTCTCGCTCTCTTGCCCAATTCGAAACAGTATGCTTATCCCGTTCTCGGTCCGGACGGTGGTTTGGTGGGGATCGTGTCTTTGCAGGACTTTCAGGCCGTCGTTTTCGAAGAAGAGGTGGCCGACGTGGTCGTGGTCGGAGATATCATGACCCGGGAAGTTCTGACGGTCACGCCCGAAAACACCCTCGAGGAAGCGTTACTGAAAATCGGAGACGAGAATATCGAATATCTGCCGGTCCTGGAAGGAGGCGAGTCCCGCAAGGTGCTGGGACTCGTCTCGCGAAGGGACATATTGTCTTGCTATAACCGTGAAATCCGGGAATCCGTCGAAGCCGCGAGTCCAATATGAACTTGAACCATCTCAATCCCCAACAGCGCGAGGCGGTGCTGACCGTCGACGGACCCCTCTTGCTCTTCGCCGGCGCTGGCAGCGGCAAGACACGAGTCTTGGTGCACCGCATCGCCCACCTGATCCGCGAGAAGCGGGTGAGCCCCTGGAACATCCTCGCCGTCACCTTCACCAACAAGGCGGCCGGAGAGATGAAGGAGCGGGTCGCCGGCCTGCTGGGGCAGCGCGCCGACGACACCTGGATCTCGACCTTTCATTCCGCCGGCGTGCGGATTCTGCGCAAGCACGCCAACCGGCTCGACTACGGCGAGAGCTTCGTCATCTACGACGACGGCGACCAGATGACCCTGATCAAGGAATGCCTCGAGGAGCTGAAGCTCAACCCCAAGATCTTCAACCCTCGGGCGGTCGAATCCCGGATCGACGCGGCGAAGAACGAACTGATCGAGCCCGCGGCCTATCCCGTCGAGGACTTCTTCAACGAGCAGGTCGCCCGGGTCTACGAGCTCTACGCCAAGAAATTGAAGGCCAACAACGCGGTGGACTTCGGCGACCTGCTGCTGCTCCCGGTCAAGCTCTTCGAGGGCCATCCCGAGGTGCTGCAGGCCTATCGCGACCGCCTCCATTACCTGATGGTCGACGAGTACCAAGACACCAACCGCGCCCAGTACCGGCTCATCCAGCTGCTGGCCGGCGAGCGGCAAAATCTCTGCGTGGTGGGCGACGACGACCAGTCCATCTACCGCTGGCGCGGGGCCGACGTGCGCAACATCCTCGATTTCGAGAAAGATTTTCCCAACGCGACCGTCATCAAGCTGGAGCAGAATTACCGCTCGACGAAGAACATCCTCAAGGCCGCCGGCGAGGTGGTCCGGCGCATCGCCCACCGCAAGGACAAGACCCTCTGGACCGAGAACGAGGCCGGCGAGCGCATCGTCTACTACACCGGCCGCACCGACAAAGAGGAGGCCGCCTTCGTCGTCCAGCAGATCCAGCGGCTGCGCGAGGCCGGGGACTTGCGGTTGGCGGATTTCGCCGTCTTCTACCGCACCAACGCCCAGTCCCGGGTCTTCGAAGACGAGCTGCGCCGGCAGAATATTCCTTACGTCATCTACGGCGGCACCCGCTTCTACGACCGCATGGAGATCAAGGACATCCTGAGCTACCTCTGGGTTTTGGCCAATCCGGCCGACGGCCTGCACTTGCGGCGCATCATCAACGTGCCGGGGCGCGGCATCGGCAAGGTGACGGTGGAGAAGCTCGAGCAATTCGCGGCCCAGCGGGGCTTGTCGTTCTTCGACGCGCTGCCGCTGGCGGGGGAGGCGGGGGTGACGGGCACGACCGCCAAGAAGATCCTCGCCTTCCACCAGCTCCTGCTCAACCTGCAGGCCATGATGAAGGGCGAGCGCCTCTCGCACTTCGTCCAGACCCTGATCGAGCGCAGCGGCTATCTGGAAGAGCTGCGCGCCGAGGACACCCTTGAGGCCGAAGGCCGTATCGAGAACCTCGAGGAATTGGTCAACGTCGTCGCCGACTACGAGGCCGGAACGACCGAGCCCAGCCTGCAAGGCTTCCTCGACCAGGTCTCGCTGGTCAGCGACATCGACAAGTTGGACGACAAGAGCCAGGCCCTGCCGCTGATGACCCTGCACCTGGCGAAGGGCCTCGAGTTCGACGTGGTCTTCTTCGTCGGGATGGAGGAGGGCCTGTTGCCGCACATTCGCTCCTTGGACACCCCCGAGGAAATGGACGAGGAGCGGCGCCTCACCTACGTCGGCATGACGCGGGCCCGCAAGCGCCTCTTCCTCTGCAACGCCGAGCGGCGGCGTGTCTTCGGCAACGAGCAGTTCAACCTGCCTTCGCGCTTCCTCGAGGACGTCCCAACGGAGCTGCTCGAGCGCATCGAGCCCCCTCCCTCGGATTGGGGTCGGGACGATTATCGCGACGACGACGAGGACCTGCCGCGGGCCACCTGGCTGAAGGCCCCCGCCAAGCCCAAGGAAGATCCCAGCAACCCCTACAAGGTGGGCGCCAAGGTGAGGCACCCCGTCTTCGGCGTCGGCACCATCCAGCTCTGCGAGGGCGGGGCGGACGACCGGAAGGTCACGGTGGCCTTCCAGTCGGGCGACCGCAAGAAGCTGCTCGCGAAATTTTCCAATCTCACCATCCTTGGCTAGGTCTTGCAAACAGGTTACACTGGCGGCAGCGATGGATTCCGTCGAAAAAACCGTCTCCCGCGCCTTGGCCGCCCATCCCGGGTGGATGAGCGCCGCTTTTTTGCAGGCGGTCACCGGAATCGAAGGCTCGGCCCTCGAGGGTGCGCTGCATTCCCTGCTGGCCGAGGATAAGGCGCTGCGCAGCGGGGGCGAGCCGCCCTATTGGCGCTGGGCCGATCCCGGCGCGGCGGAATCGGTCTTGCGAGAAATTTCCGACGAGGAGCGCGTCGCCCTTCACCGCAGGCTCTTCGACTACATGGCCTCGCAACAAGACACCGACACCCTGGCCGGGCTCCTGGCCCATCACGCCGAGCGCGCCGGCCTGGGGACGGAGAGCTTCCTCTGGAACCTGCGCAGCGGCCAAGTCCTTTCCGCCGCCGGCCAGTTCGAAGAGGCCCGCAAGTATTTGCAGCGCGCCTTGAGCTTCGCCGCCGACGGCAACCAGGCGGCGCAGGCGGGCCGCCAACTGGGCAACCTCGACTGCCACCTCGGGCGCTTCGACGCAGCGGAAGCCCCGTACCGGGCGGCGTTGCAGGCCTTGGACGGCACCAAGGACTCGGCCGCCTGGGTGCGCACCGCGCAAAGTCTCGCGGCGGCCTTGGTCGAGCAGGGAAAGTACGGCGAGGCCTTGGGGTTGCTCGAGCAATGCCGGGGGCGCCTCGCCGGCGAGCAGCTGCCGCTCGAGCAGACGGTCATCCGGCTGCACATGACGCAGGTCTTTATCGGCATGGGGCTGATGCGCGAAGCGGACGCCTCGCTCAAGAAGGTGCGCGGGCTGCTCGCCGCGCCCGAACTCTCCCGTTTGGCGCCCTACGAGCAGCTCCTGCAGGGCAAGCTCGAGATCGTCCTGGGCCGGATGGCCGCGGCCTTCCGCATCTTCGAGGACGCGGCGCGCGGCTTCGAGGCCCAGGGCGACCTGGCCGGCAAGCTCGAGGTCCTGCTTTCGATCTCCGCCCCGCTCATGGAGCATTACCTGATCCGCGAGGCCCAATCGCTCATCGACCAGGTCTCGGCCTGGGAAGACCTGAAGGGCTATCCGGCCCTCGAGCATTCGGTGTACTTGTGTCGTTTCTCGCTGGGCGCCTTTTCGGGAAAATGGGTGCAGGACGACCTCCACCTGCTTTCCCACGAGGGGGAGAAGCTCGGCCGCGCCGAGGATTGGCTTCAGTTCTGGTTCCACATGAGCCTCGCCGCGCGGCGTTTGAAAGAGTTCGGTTCCGCCGAGGCCTTTTTGCAAAAGGCCCGTGCCGTCGTCGAGCGCATCGCCTCGGGCCTCGGCGCCGAGCAGCGGGAGAGCTTTCTGCGCCGCCCCGACATCGCTCGGATCTGGCGCCTGAGCGCCCCGCGCGAGGCGGTTTCCCCGCGGGAGCAAAAAGTGCGCGCCCGCCGCAGCCTCCCTGGCGCCGGCCCCGCCGAGGTGGCCACTCTGGCGCCTCCCACCTCCGAGAAAAACGAAAAATAATTTAACTCCGCAAAGGCCCGCCGGGTCTGTGCGCGCGGGGCACGTCACGACACCAACCATCCTTGGAGGAACGATGCTTTCGACCTTACGACGCATTTCATGTACAGCTTTTGCCCTCGGCGCCTTGGCGGGCGGACTCTCGGCCTGTGGAGGCGGGGAGGGAGGCGGCAACGGCGCCTTCGCCGACGCCAAGACCCTCACCACCTTCGGGACCGCCAGCCCGGCGGCCGACTTTGCCGCGAGCGGCAAGTTCAACGTCAACTTCGTCGTCGCCGACGCGGCGGGCAATCCCATCCTGGCCCTCGAGGAGAGTTCCCGGCTCAGCCCGCGGCTGCGCCTGGCCCTCATGAATCTGATCATCCGCCAAGCGATGGCGGCGACCGGTGATATTCAATGCTTCATCGACCAGCCGGCGGGACTCACCTGCAACTTGAGCAACCTGAGCTCCCAGGCCCCGCAGGCCGCCGACGACAGCAAGCTCGGCGTCGGCATCCTGTTGGACAGCAGCGGCAGCATGGCGATCAGCGATCCCGCGGGCCTGCGCAAGGAGGCGGCGGGCGACTTCCTCGACATCCTAAGCCAGAAATCCCAAGAAAACCTCTTCGCGGCCTACGACTTCACCACCTCGGGCCTGGGCTGGGATCCCACCAACCCGCCTTACAGCTATACCCGAGTGCTGGCGGATTGGGCCGCGGCGATCGACGCCAACGTCGCGAATGCCAAGACCGAGATCAATGCCAAGGTCGGGGACTTCGGCTCGACGCCGCTCTTCGCCTCGGCCACCGAGCTTTGCCAGCGCTTCGGTCAAAATACCGCCGGTGCGCAGCAACTGCCCTCGGATTTCGTGAAGTCGCTCCTGCTGCTTTCCGACGGCGACAACACCGACGCGGGCACGGTCGAGGACGTGGTCAACTGCCTGCAAGCCAATGACGTCATCGCCAACGTGGTCGGCTTGGGCACGGGCTTCTCCGTCCAGGGCCTGGCCGATCTGCAGACGATCGCCAATGCCAAGGGCGGGATCTTCGCGAAGGCCGAGACCGCCGACGCCTTGACGCCGATCTTCCAAGCCGTCGCCGGTGCGGCGACCGAGGGCTTCAACATCGCCGAGTTCGTCCTCAGCGATCCCTCCGCCTGCATCGGCACGGTCGAAGGCCGCATGGCGATCGAAGGTACCGGCCTGAGCGGGAACTTCAGCTTCGTCTGCCCTTAAGGCGGGATTTTTTGGGTAAGGGTCTCAAGGCCCCGCCGCGGCGGGGCCTTTTTTTTCGGACCGGGGCGGAGCCCCGATTTTTCACCGCCAGCCGGCGGAGCAGCTCGCGGCGCATCAGCCGGACGTCGGGCTTCAGGCCCGTCCAAATTTCGAAGGCCAGCGCTCCTTGGAAGACCAGCATCCCCTCGCCGGTATGGATGGGATGTCCGCGCCGTTTGGCCGCCTTCAAGAAGGGCGTCATGCGAGGGGTATAGACAATGTCGCTCACCAGGGCCCGGCGCGGGAGCTTCTCCCAGGGAAAATCCACGAAGGAGGTGCCGCCCAGGCCCACCCGCGTCGTGTTGATCAGCAGGTCGCAGCTTTTCAAGGCGGACTCCAAGTCCTTTCCCTCCAGGGGGCAGGCCAGAAGTTTGGACTTCGGCAAGCGGAAGGCGAGCTCGCGCGCCAGCTGCTCGGCGCGCTTGGGCGTACGGTTGGCGACGGTGACGGAGCGGGCGCGGGCTAGGCTCAAGACCACCGCGAGGGCGCGGGCCGCCCCGCCGGCGCCCAGGATGACGACGCGCTTGCCGCGCGGGTCGAATTTCTTGTCGGCGTGCAGGCTCATCAGGTAGCCCGCGCCGTCGGTGTTGAAGCCGACCAGCTCGCCGTCGCGGTTGACGACGGTGTTGACCGCCCCGATCAGCTCGGCCTCGTAGGCCAGGCGATGGAGGTGGGGGAGGACGGCCTCTTTATGGGGCACCGTCACGTTGAATCCCGCCAGGCCCCGCGCCTTGCCCTTCAGGAAGGCCTCCAATTTTTCGGGTCGGACCCGCAGGGCCTCGTAGCGGTAGGGGGCGCCGCGCTTGCGCAGGGCGGCGTTGTGCATGGCCGGGGACAGGGAATGGGAGATGGGGTCGCCGATCACGGCCAGTTTGTGGACCTTGGTCTTGGGCATGGGGTTAATGTAGGGAGTCGGTGGCTCCCACGGCAAGGATTTTGTATTGACCGAAATAGGGCCTTGGATTACTGGGAACGGACGTGTTTTTCCCGCCTCGCGGCGACGCCACGTATGGGTAAGTACCGACGGAGGTTCCATGCAAGCGGTCGTTCGCAAATCTTCCTATCTCATCTATTTTCTCACCGCGCAGCTCTTGCTGCCCCCGGGCCTTTGGGCGAAGGCAAGTCCCGCGGCGGGCGCTTCGCCGGCCAAGCTCAAGGTCGGCGTCGTCGAGCTCTACGACGGCAAGGTCAAGCCCGAGGCGGTCGAGAAGGTCGCCGACACCATGCGCGACGAGCTGACGCGACAGAGCGGCTTCGAGGTCCTGCCCAAGCCGGCCACTTACGCCTTCTTCGAATCTTCCCCTAACCTGTCCGGTTCGGGCGGCGATACCCTGGGCCTCAACCGCTATCTCGACCAAGCCAAGGAGTTCTACAAGACCTTCAACTTCAAGGAAGGTATCGCCCTGCTCGAAAGCACGACGCAGGGCTATCGCTCGGCCAAGGGCGCCCTGACCGATCCCTTCTTGCTGACCGACGCCTACCTGATGCTGGGCAATATCCACCTGGGCAACAACGACCCGAAGCGGGCCCAAGAGGCCTTTCAGGAGGCGGTGCGCCTCGACCCCGAGCGCGAGATCACCGAGCTGCAGTACCCGCCCAAGACGGTCGCCCTCTTTCAGAAGGCCCGCGCCGAGTTTTTGAAAAAGGCGAAGTCCGCGTCTCTCGAGATCCAGTCCTCGCCCGCCAAGGTCGAGGCGATCCTCAACGGCAATCCCAAGGGGACGACGCCGCTGAAGCTCGAGCGCTGGACGGTGGGCGAGCACTTCGTGATCCTGCGCGCGCCCGGTTACAAGCCTCAGGCCATGAAATTGAACCTCAAGCCCGAGGGCCTGCGCGAAAAGCTCTCCCTCGAGAAGGTCTCCGATCCTTCCGTAAACCGCCACGGCCTGACCGTCGCCTCCCTCTCCGACGTCGACGAGCAGGTCCGGCTGGGCGGGGCGGTCGGGAAGGCCCTGCGCCTCGACAAGGTGGTTCTGGTCAGCGTCGAGGAGATCGGCTGGAACAACAAGATCTCCGCGCGGATGATCGACATCAAGTACCAAGCCTCGCACAAAAACCAGTCGGTCGAGGTCTTGGACCTGCCCAAGGACACCCGGTCGGCCGCCAACCACATCGCGAAAGACTTAAACGAGGCCGCCCGGGTCGACCTCGCCAAAGACCCCAAGAAATACGCCGACAGCGACGTGATCGTCATCGGCACCAAGAAGAAGAAATCCATCTGGAAGAGCCCCTGGCTTTGGGGCCTGGTCGGCGTGGCCGTGGCGGGCGGGGCTACCGGCGCCTTGCTGCTGGGCAAGGGTGGCGGGAGCGCCGCGTCGGACAACAACGCGACAGTGTCGATCAGCGGGTCCAGCGGCAGGGCGCCGTAAAAGAGCGGAATTATTTCCCCGACGGCGCCGGCGGCAGGGGCTGCAAAGGCTGCAAGGTCGTTCCGCTTCCCGTATTTCCCCCGCTGGGTGCGGGTTGCGTCGGCGCGGAGCTCCCCGAGGCCGTGCCCAAGGGCGGGGTCGGGTCTTTCAACGTTTGACCCTCCAAGGGAGGCAGCTTCGAGGCCGCTGGCGGGGGCGGCTTCGAGGTGCCGGGGGCGCTTTCTTGGCCGGTGACCTTGCCTTCGGCGCTATGGATCATCTGGAGGAGCGTCTCTTGGGCTTGGATATGGCTGAGCTGAGTCCTCAGCTGGTTGGCCTCGGTGTCGTTGGGATTGATCGCCAAGGCCATTTTTAGCAGCTCCATCGCCCTTTGGTTGTTCTTCTCCTTGGCATAAGACTTGGCCACCTCCCGATAGACCACCGCGAGGATCTGCGGCGGCGCCTTGCTGGTGTCCTGGGCCAGGGCCTTGTCGAAGAATTCCACCGCCGCCTTCGTGTCCCCCTTCTTCGCGTAGAGAAATCCCACCATGTAATAGAGGCCGAAGCTCGGCGTGCCCACCGCCGCGGCGCGCACTAGGTAGGGAAAGGCCTCGTCGAAGCGCTTGGCCTGAAAGAGGGCGCGGCCGTAACTCTCGAAGATGTCCTTCTGGTAGGGGTGCAGGACCTCGAGCTTGCCGAGCTTCTCCTCCGCCAGCTGGTAGTACTGCAGGGCGGTGTAGGGCGTGCCGGCCACCTCCGAGCAGACGGCGAGCTTGTAATAGACCAGGGCGTCCTGGCATTGGGCGGCGATGGCCTGTTTCAGGGCCGTCATGGCCTCCTCGCAGTTCTGCCGGTCGTAGGCGGCGAAGCCCTGCTGGACGTAGTCGTTCCACTGTTTGCTGGCGTGACCGTATTTCTTGTAAAATTCGAAGTCTTGGGACTGAGCGCGGGCCGGCGCCGCGACCAGCGCACTTGAGAAAAAGACCAATAATATAAAGAGGTTTTTGGAAAAGGCTCGGCTCATAAAACTCCTGTTGTCATCATAGCACGAGCATGCTAGGGGGAAAAACCCTTTAATTTCGAGGTCCTTCCCTAAGACGGCGCCTCGGGCTTCAAGGTTTCAACCAAATTCACACACGGCTTCCGCCCAAAGTCCAAGCCTCGGGTGTCCCGCGAGGGATCAGGGAAGGACGAAGGAGGCCGTGGAGGCATAACCCGAAAGGAAAAATATGAATAACGTCTCGATGCAGGACCTGCTCGAAGCAGGCATGCACTTCGGCCACCTCACCCGCCGCTGGAATCCCAAAATGAAGCCCTTCATCTACGGGGTCCGCAACGGCGTCCACATCATCGACCTCTCCAAGACCGTCAAGCTGTTCCGCGAGGCCCTCGACTTCATCGCCGAGGCCGTCGGCAACGGCAGCGACATCCTCTTCGTCGGCACCAAGAAGCAGGCGCAGGACGTCATCGAGGAAGAGGCCAAGCGCTGCGGCATGTACTACGTCACCAACCGCTGGCTGGGCGGCACGCTGACCAACTTCCGCACCATCAAGTCCTCGATCGACCGGCTCAAGGATCTGCAGAAAAAGAAAGAGGATGGAACTTTTGCCGTTCTTTCCAAGAAAGAAATTTTGATGATCGATCGCGAGATCGAGAAGCTGCAGCGCTCGCTGGGCGGCATCCAAGACATGACCCGGCTTCCCGGCGTGATGGTCGTGATCGACCCCAACCTCGAGCACATCGCGTTGCACGAGGCCAACGTCTTGGGCATTCCCATCGTGGCCCTGGGCGACACCAATTGCGATCCCGATCCCATCGACCACCTGGTGCCCGGCAACGACGACGCCCTACGTTCGATCAAGCTCTTCGTCAGCGCGGTCGCCGACAAGGTTCTCGAGGGACTGCGTCTCCGCGAGGCCCAGGCCCGCCGCGGCGGCCAAGAGCGCGGCGACGAGGAGAAGCCCTCCGTCCGCGAGGCGAAGGGCGAGAAGGCCTCCGCCTATGTCGGCCGCGGCGACGCCGCCGCCGGCGAGGAGGAGATCGAGGAGGGCAGCTACAGCGCCCGCGTCGAGCCCGAGGCCGCTCCCGAAGCCAAACCCGAGACCGAAGAGTAATTCGCGGGGGCGGGCCCAAACGGGCCGCCCCGTTTTTCGCGCGGTTCGCACAAGTCCGCGCCAACCGATTCAGGAGTTCCCTATGGCAGAAATCACCGCAAAAATGGTCCAAGAGCTGCGCGAGAAGACCGGCGCAGGGATGATGGATTGCAAGAAGGCCCTCAACGAAAGCGGGGGCGACATGGAAAAGGCCGTCGAACACCTGCGCAAGGCGGGCATGGCCTCGGCCGGCAAGAAGGCCGGGCGCCTGGCCAGCGAGGGCCTGGTCGACGTCGCCGTCGAAGGCAACGTGGCGGCCATCGTCGAGGTCAACTCCGAGACCGACTTCGTCGCCAAGACCCCCGACTTCCAAAACTTCGTGAAGGGCGTCGCCCAACATGTGGCCAAGCAGAGGCCGGCCGACCTCGCGGCGCTGCTGCAGCAGACGCCCGCCGGCGCCGCCTCCAACTACGAAACCCTGACCAAGGAGCTGGTCGCCAAGATCGGCGAGAACATCTCCATCCGTCGCTTCGCGATCCTTCAGGCCCAGCCCAACGAGAAATTCGGCGCCTACCTGCACATGGGCAACAAGATCGGCGCCCTCGTCAAGGTGCAGGGCGAGGCCGCCAAGCTGGGCGACGAGCTGCTCAAGGACCTGGCGATGCACGTGGCCGCCTCGGCCCCGCGCTTCGTCCACCGCGAGCAGATCCCCGAGGACGTCAAGGCCAAGGAACGCGAGATCTACCTGGCCCAGCTCGCCGACAGCGGCAAGCCCAAGGAGATGCTCGAGAAGATCGTCGAGGGCAAGTTGGGCAAGTTCGCCGCCGAGGTCTGTTTCCAAGAGCAGGCCTTCATCAAAGACCCCAGCGGCAAGAAATCCGTATTGAAGCACTTGCAAGAGAGCGATCCTTCCGCGCGCATCGTCGAGTTCGTCCGCTTCCAGGTGGGCGAGGGGATGGCCAAGAAAGAAGAAGACTTCGCGGCCGAGGTCGCGAAGCAGCTCGGAAAATAATCCCATGGCGAAACCCGCATACAAACGCATCCTGCTCAAGCTCAGCGGCGAGTCCCTGATGGGCAGCGAGGGTTACGGCATCAACTCCCAAGTGGTCGGCGCGATCGCCGAGGAGCTGAAAGACCTGACCGCGCTCGGCATCGAGATCGCCATCGTCATCGGCGGCGGCAACATCTTCCGCGGGATGGGCGGCGAGAAAGAAGGTATCGACCGCGCGACCGGCGACTACATGGGCATGCTGGCGACGGTCATGAACGCCATGGCGCTGCAGAATTTCCTCGAGAAGACCGGGGTCTTCACGCGGGTGCTCTCCGCCATCGAGATCCACCAGCTGGTCGAGCCCTACATCCGCCGCCGCGCCGTCCGGCACCTCGAGAAGGGCCGCGTCGTCATTTTCGCGGCCGGCACCGGCAACCCCTTCTTTACCACCGACACGGCCGCGGCGTTGCGCGCCGTCGAGATCGGCGCCGACGTCATCATGAAGGGCACCAAGGTCGACGGCGTCTACGACAGCGACCCCAAGCTCAACCCCGGCGCCAAGCGCTTCAACTCGCTCACTTATCTCGACGTCCTCAATAAAAACCTTAAGGTGATGGATTCGACCGCGATCTCGCTGTGCATGGACAATAAGATGCCGATCGTGGTCTTCGACCTCTTTCAAAAAGGCAACATCCGCAAGGTCGTCCTGGGAGAAAACATCGGAACGACCGTCGTCTAGGAGAATACGCATGTCGCATCCCGTGTTGAACAAGTCCAAAGATCGCATGGAAAAATGCCTGGCCGCTTTCCGCGGCGAGCTCGCCAAAGTCCGCACCGGTCGGGCCTCGACCTCGATGCTCGATGACATCCGCGTCGACTATTACGGAACGCCGACACCTCTCAACCAGGTCGGCACGCTCAGCGTCCCCGAGCCGCGCATGATCACGATCAGCCCCTGGGACGCCACCGCGATTCCGCTGATCGAGAAGGCGATCATCAAGTCCGACCTGGGCCTCACCCCGGCCAACGACGGCAAGCTGATCCGCATCCCCATCCCCGCGCTCAACGAGGAGCGCCGCAAGGAGATGGTCAAGCTCGCGCGCAAGTACGGCGAAGAGGCCAAGGTCGCCATCCGCCACGTCCGCCGCGAGGCCTTGGACGAGCTCAAGGCCCTCGAGAAGGACAAGAAGATGCCCGAGGACGAGGCCAAACACCTGGGGACCGAGGTGCAGAAGCTCACCGACTCCTACGTGAAGAAGGTCGACGAGTCCCTCGAGCACAAAGAAAAAGAAGTGATGGAAGTCTGAGTGGATAAAGCCAAGCTCCCACGGCACATCGCCATCATCATGGACGGAAACGGGCGTTGGGCCCGGAATCGCGACCTGCCGCGACTCGAGGGGCACCGCCGCGGCAGCGAGACCGTCGAGGGCATCGTCGAGGCCTGCCGCGAGATCGGCATCGAGTACCTCACCCTCTACGCCTTCAGCCAAGAAAACTGGAATCGCCCCTCCGACGAGGTCCTGGGCCTGATGGACCTACTGAAGCACTTCCTGGTGGCGAAGCGCCCCAAGCTGATCAAAAACGACATCCGCCTGCGGGTGATCGGTCAGATCGACCGTCTGCCCGAGGGGGTCTTGCGCGAATTGACCAAGACCATCGCCGAGACCCGGCACTGCGAGAAGATGACCCTGGTGCTGGCGCTCAGCTACAGCTCGCGCAGCGAGCTGACCGAGCTGGTCAACCAGATGGTTCGCAGCGCCCTGGCCGAGGGCGACGCCTCCCGCGTCATCCGCGAGGACGAGCTCGACCGTCAGCTTTACACCGAGGGGCTGCCCGACCCCGACCTCCTGATCCGCACCAGCGGCGAGCACCGCATCAGCAATTTCCTACTCTGGCAGATGGCCTACACCGAGCTGTATTTTACCGACACCCTCTGGCCGGACTTCAACCGGCAGGAGCTCGAGGAGGCGATCCGCGAGTACCAAAGCCGCGAGCGACGCTTCGGCCTCACCACCGAGCAGGTGCGGGCGACTTTATAGGAAAAGCGACGATTCTATGTGGACACGAATCATCACCGGCGTCATCCTCGCGGCCGCGGTCATCCTGCTGATCCTCTACCTGCCCGCGGTCCCGCTGAAGGCGGTCATCGCGGCGATCGTCGCGCTGGCCGCCCACGAGTGCGCGCGTATGATCCTGCCGGCGCATCCCTCCAGCTCGCCGGCCTTCGCGACGCTATTGGCCTTGGGCCTTGCGGTCGCGGCGATGTTCGGACCCCGCGATTTCGCGACGCTGGTCGTCGCGGTGCCCGCGGCCCTGATGGCGAGCTTCGTCTTCTATCTCTGGCATCGCCATTCGATCGAGGTGGTGCTGGGGCAGGTGGCCTCCACCTTCCTGACGGCGGTCTACTGCGGCCTGCTGCTGTCCTTTTTGGGTCTGATCCGCGACCTTCCCGACGGCCCGCTCTGGCTCTTCCTGGTCCTGGGCTCGACCTTCGGGGCCGACACGGGCGCTTATATCGCCGGACGCCTCTTCGGGCGGCACAAGCTCGCCCCCCACATCTCGCCGGGGAAGACCGTCGAGGGACTCCTCGGCGGCATCGTCATGAGCGTCCTCTGGGCCCTGGCCTGCCGGGTCTTCATCTCGAGCCAGATCCGCATCCAAGACTGCCTGATCGTCGGCGTCGGCGTGGGGTTGATCGGGCCGCTGGGGGATCTCTCCGAGTCGCTGCTCAAGCGCAGCGTCGGCGTCAAGGACAGCGGGAACCTCATCCCCGGCCACGGCGGACTGCTCGACCGGATCGACGCATTGCTTTTCACCTCGCCGATCGTCTATTACTATGCGGCGTACTGGAGATCCTGAATGAAGAAAATCGCCCTTTTGGGTTCCACCGGCTCGATCGGCACCTCCACCCTCGACGTGGTCCGGCGCAACCCGCAGCAGCTTCAAGTCGTGGCCATGGCCTGCGGACGCAACGTCGAGCGGGTGCTCGAGCAGATTCGCGAATTCAGTCCTTCTTTGGTTTCGGTGACGGCCGAGGCCGACGCCGTGCGGCTTCGCGAGGCGTTGGGCGCCGAGGCCCCGGAAATTCTTTGGGGCCGCGAGGGCTCGGTGCGCGTCGCGACCCATCCAGAGGCCCAGACGGTCGTGTCGGCCATCGTCGGCGCCGCCGGCCTCGAGCCCACCTACGCCGCGATCCAGGCGAAGAAGGACATCGCGCTCGCCAACAAAGAGACCATGGTGGTGGCCGGCGAATTCATGAACGCCGCCGCCCGGCAGCGGGGCGTCAAGATCTTCCCCGTCGACAGCGAGCACTCCGCGATCTTCCAGTGTCTGAACGGCGAGGACCCCAAGCGCATCCGCCGGCTCATCCTGACGGCCAGCGGAGGGCCTTTTCTCAACAAGCCCAAAGAGGAATTTGCGAGCATCACCGTCGAGCAGGCCTTGAAGCACCCCAACTGGTCGATGGGCGCCAAGATCACCATCGACTCGGCCACCCTGATGAACAAGGGCCTCGAGCTGATCGAGGCCCGCTGGCTCTTCGACGTCGCGCCCGAGGCCCTGGCGGTCTGCGTGCACCCGCAGAGCATCATCCATTCGATGGTCGAGTTTCAGGACAGCTCGGTGATGGCCCAGCTGGGCCTGCCCGACATGCGGGTGCCGATCGCCTACGCGCTCAGCTACCCCGACCGGCTGCCCAACGACCTGCCCTCGCTCGACCTGACGCAGCTGGCGGGCCTGACCTTCTTCCAGCCCGACGAGGAGAAGTTTCCCTGCCTCAAATTGGCCAAGCGGGCGATGGCGGAGGGCGGCACGATGCCGGCGGTGCTCAACGCCGCCAACGAGGTGGCGGTACAGCAATTTTTGGACCGCAAGATCTCCTTTTTGCAGATCCCCAAGGTGGTGGAAGAGACCCTGCAGGGCCACGCGCGCGTAACGCCCAAGTCCCTCGAGGAGATCGTCGCCGTCGACCAGTGGGCCCGACAGCGGGCTTCGGAGCTGGCGGCGGCCTGAGAAGAGAAGAATTAGATAGGATTATAAATTTATGACGATTCTGTATTTCATAGTCGGCCTCGGCCTCCTGATCTTCATCCACGAGCTCGGCCATTTCCTGGTCGCCAAGTTCAGCGGTATCCGTGTCGAGCGCTTCTCGCTAGGCTTCGGGCCCCACATCGGCTTCAAGGTCGGCGAGACCGAGTACTGCCTCTCGCTCCTGCCGCTCGGCGGCTACGTCAAGATGAGCGGGCAGGAGGACTTCGAAGAAGGCGAGATCGTTCCGCTCGACGACCCCCGCGCCTTCAGCAGCAAGTCGCTGTGGACCCGCATGAAGGTCGTCCTGGCCGGGCCGGGCATGAATCTCCTCTTGCCCTTCATCCTCATGCCGATCGTCTTCATGATCGGCCGGCAAGAGCCGAAATACCTCTCCCAGCCCCCGCAGGTCCTGGGCGTCCAGGTCGATTCCTCCGCCGCCAAGGCCGGGGTCGAGAAGGGCGACCTGATCCTCGCCGTCAACGGCAAGCCGGCCGCCAGCTGGGACCAGGTGATGCGCGAGATCAGCAAGCCCGCGGGCACCGAGGTGAGGCTGCAGCTGAAGCGCGGCGACCAGACCTTGGAGAAGGCCGCGACCCTGCAGGCCCTGGAGGGCGGCATGGGAGGCTACTTGGGCCTCGAGCCGGTCTTCTTCGTCGACGTCGACCCGCTGGTCGGCGCCTTCACGCCGGACTCGCCCGCCCACGCCGCGGGGATGAAGGCGGGCGACAAGGTCGTCGCGATCAACGGGACGCCGGTGGCCGATTGGAACGCCATGGCCGACCTGGTCAACCAATCCAAGGGCAAGGAGAGCCGCTTCACCGTCGAGCGCGCGGGCGAGAAGGTCGAATTGAAGATCAGCCCGGTCTTCAACCCCAACCTCAACAAGTACGTGATCGGCGTGGCCAAGGCGTCCAACCCCGACAACTTCGTGAAGCGGCAATATGGCCTGGGCGAGGCCTTCCAAAAGGGCGTGAAGGAAAACCTCATGCTCTTCGGCATGACCTTCAAGGTCCTCAAAGACCTGGTCACGCTGAAGGCCTCTTATAAAGAACTCGGCGGTCCGGTGCGCATCGCCCAGATCTCGGCCAAGGCCGCGCAGCAGGGGCTGGGGAATTTTCTCTACCTCCTGGCCTTCCTCAGCATCCAACTCGGGGTTTTGAACCTCTTGCCGATCCCCGTCCTGGACGGCGGCCATTTGTTGTTCATGGTCTACGAGGGGATCGCGGGCAAGGCGCTCTCGATGCGCAAGCGTCTCATTGCTCAGCAGATCGGGATGTTCATGCTGCTCACCCTGATGGTGGTCGTCACCGTCAACGACATCGACGCCGTCTGGGGGCTCAAGGACATCTTCGACAAGGTGAAGGGCTGGTTCTGATGCGGATCCTGGCCCTCGACACCTCGGGCGCAAGCCAAAGCGTGGCCCTGCTCGAGGAAGAGCGCTGCCTGCGCGAAAATTTCGAGGCGCGGCCGCCTTCTCACAGCGAGACCCTGATCGCCTCCATCCAAAACGCCCTCGACGCCTTGGGCTGGCGCTTAGCCGAGCTCGACCTGCTTGCGGTCAGCGCCGGACCGGGATCCTTCACCGGCCTGCGCATCGGGATCAGCACGGTCAAGGGTCTGGCCCGCGCCCTGGGAAAGCCGGTCGTCGGCGTCTCCACGCTGTTGGCCTTGGTCCGGCCGCAGCTGGCGGCGGGGCGGACGGTCATCGCCTGCCTGGACGCCCGCTGCGGCGAGGTCTACGCGGGTGCCTATGCCGGGGTCCCTGAGGCCCCCGTCAAGGTCCTTGCGGATCGGGCTTGGCCGATCGAGTCCTTTCTGCAACACTTGGGAGAGATCCCCGGCGAAAAATGGTTTTTAGGGGACGCCCTGTCGGCTTATCCGGGGCGCTTCGCGGGCCTGGGTCGCATATTGGAAGGCGGGGAGGCGGCGCGGGTGAGCGCCGCGGAGGTCGGGCGCTTGGCCTTAAGCCAATTCCGGGAAGGGAAGGCGGTGGAGGGGAGTCAATTGCAGGTCCGTTATCTCAGGGTCTCCGAGGCCGAAAATCGCCGGCTCAAGCAAAAGGAGTGAAGGATGGACGAACACGACGAGGCGCTCTTGCAGCGGCATTTAAAATATAATCCCGAGCTTAAAGAGTTGTGGGATAATCATCTGAAATTAGAACAGAAATTAAAAAAATTAACCAAAAAACCTTACCTCAATACGGAAGAAAAGCTCGAAAAAAAGCGCCTTCAGCTTCAGAAACTCAAGGGAAAAACCAAGATCGAGGCCATCCTCGAGAAGCTGCGCTAAGGATTCCCGGCTGCGGGCTTGAGAGAGCTTTTCTTGAATGAGTTTGCGGATTTGACATCTTTCTCCGCCGTGGCATAAAGGATTTTTCGACAAGGTCAAAAAACAGCATGAAACTCACCGGCGCCCAAATCTTCATCCAGGCCCTCAAGGACGAGGGGGTCGACCTCATCTTCGGTTATCCCGGAGGGGCCATCCTCCACGTCTACGACGAGCTGTACAAGCATCCCGAGATCCGCCACGTCCTGGTCCGCCACGAGCAGGGGGCGGTGCACGCCGCCGACGGCTACGCCCGCGTCACTTGCAAGCCCGGGGTGGCCTTGGTCACCTCCGGTCCGGGCGCGACCAACACCGTGACCGGCCTCGCGACGGCGCTCATGGATTCCATCCCGATGGTGGTCATCTCCGGCCAAGTCCCGCTTTCGATGATCGGCAACGACGCCTTCCAAGAGGCCGACATCGTCGGCATCACCCGGCCCTGCACCAAGCACAACTACCTGGTGAAGGACGTCCGCGACCTCCAGCGCATCATGAAAGAGGCCTTCCACATCGCCCGCACCGGCCGGCCCGGCCCGGTGCTGGTCGATCTGCCGAAGGATCTGCAGCTTCATCAGGCCGAATATATTCCCTACGACCAGGTCAAGGTGCGCTCGCCGCGCACCGTCATCCAAGGGCACTCCGGCCAAATCAAGAAGGGCTGGGAGCTCTTGAAAGAGGCCAAGCGGCCGCTCCTCTACGTCGGCGGCGGCGCGGTGCTTTCCCGGGCCTCCGACGAGCTGAAAAAATTCGCTTATCTCACGAAAATCCCGGTGGCCATGACCCTGATGGGCTTAGGCGCCTTTCCCGGCACCGACGACTTGAGCCTCGGGATGCTGGGGATGCACGGTACCTATTATTCCAACATGTCGATCAACGAGTGCGACGTGCTCTTCTCGGTGGGCGCCCGCTTCGACGACCGGGTGACCGGCAAGCTGAGCGAGTTCTCCAAGCACAGCAAGAAGATCCACATCGACATCGACCCCGCCAACGTCGGCAAGAGTGTGGCGGTCGACGTGCCCATCGTCGGCGACGTCAAGTACGTGCTGGGCGAGATGCTCAAGATGGCCGAGGCCGACCCGGCCTTTATCCAGAAGTACCACCAGCAGATCCGCCCCTGGTGGGAGCAGATCCGGCAGTGGCGCGAGAAGGCGCCGATGGGTTACCAGCAGGGGCCCAAAGAGATCCGGGCCCAATACGTCATCGACATGCTCTACCAAATGACGAAGGGCGAGGCGATTGTGACCACCGACGTCGGCCAGCACCAGATGTGGGCCGCGCAGTTCTACCATTTTAAAGAGCCGCATCGCTGGTGCACCTCCGGCGGCTTGGGCACGATGGGCTTCGGCTTTCCCGCCGCGATCGGGGCGCAGCTGGCCTATCCCGACAAGACCGTGATCTGCATCTCCGGCGACGGCAGCGTCCAGATGAACATCCAAGAGCTGGCCACCGCCGTCGAGTGGAAGACGCCCGTGATCATCGCGATCCTCAACAACCACTTCCTCGGCATGGTGCGGCAGTGGCAGGAGCTCTTCTACGAAAACCGCTACTCCGAGGTCGACCTCAACGTGCAGCCCGATTTCGTCAAGCTGGCCGAGGCCTACGGCGCCGTGGGCCTGCGCGCCTCGGTCAAGGACGAGGTCGTGCCGGTGATCGAGCAGGCGCTGAAGGTGCGGGACCGCCCCGTGGTGATCGACTTCGTCACCACGCTCGAGGACAACGTGTATCCGATGGTGCCCGCGGGCGGCGCGGTCAGCGACATCGTATTGGCTTAAAAATGAACCACCACGAGAACACCCATACCATTTCCGTCCTGGTCGAGAACGAGTTCGGCGTGCTGGCGCGCGTCTCCGGCATGTTCGCGGGGCGCGGCTTCAACATCGACGCCCTCTCGGTCGCGCCGACCCCCGACCCGCGGGTCAGCCGCATGACGATCATCACCCACGGCAACGCCCTGATCATCGAGCAGATCCTCAAGCAGCTCAACCGCCTGATCGACGTGCTCAAGGTCATCGATGTCTCCAGCGAGGCCTGCGTGCGCCGCGAGCTGATGCTGGTCAAACTGCGGGTCAGCGACAAGAACAAGGCCGACTTGGCCAAGCTCGCGGACGAGGCGCACGGCAAGGTCGTCGACGCCTCCGACCCGAGGATCCAAATCCTCGAGTTCGTCGGCGAGCACCAAGAGATGGAAGGCATCTTGAAAAAACTTCAGCCTTTCGAGATCCTCGAGGTCGTGCGTACCGGCAACATTGCCATGCAGAAGGGCAAGAACGTCCTTATGCCTTTCCCGGGCGAGGCGGTCAGCTGATATGTCCACCGAATCCTCCGTAAGCCACGCCGCCTTGTCGCCCATCATGAAGAGCGGACCCTTGCCCATCGCCCGCGAGGGCTATCCCTTTTTGCTGATCTCTTTGGCCCTGACCCTGATCGGCGCTTGGCTGTTCTGGCCCCTCGCGATCGCCTTCGGCCTGGCCTTCCTGTTTTGCCTCAATTTCTTTCGCGACCCGGCTCGGACCCCGCCGGCGGATACCGACCTCTTGGTCAGCCCCGCGGACGGCACCGTCTTGAAAATCGAGAGCCTCCCGAGCGGGGCCTATATGAAGGAGCCTCACCAGAAGGTCAGCATCTTCATGAGTCCCTTCAACGTCCACGTCAACCGCATCCCTTGCGACGGAGAAGTCGAGGAAATTCATTACTTTCCGGGCAAATTCTTCGTGGCCAGCCTGGACAAGGCCAGCCTGGAAAATGAGCGAAACGCCATCGTCCTCAGGACCCCCCAGGGCCGAAAAGTGGCCTTCGTCCAGATTGCGGGGCTTGTCGCCAGGCGCATTGTCTGCTATTTGCGGGAAAATACGCCGGTTTCCCGCGGCGAGCGCTACGGCATGATCCGCTTCGGCTCCCGCATGGAGGTATGTCTGCCTCCGGAGTGGAAGGTCTTGGTAAAGCCGGGGCAGAAGGTGTTCGCCGGGGAAAGCTCCCTGGCCGAAATGAGATAGACGAAATGAACCAAATCCGCGTCAAACGAGTCGGCATCCGCAAGGGGATCTACATCCTCCCCAACATGATTACGACCGCCTCGCTCTTCTGCGGCTTCGTCTCCATCGTGAAGTCCATCCAGGGCGACCACCTGACCGCGGCCTGGATGATCTTGTTGGCCGGGGTCTTCGACGGCCTCGACGGGCGCATCGCGCGCCTCACGCGCACCCACAGCGATTTCGGCATCGAGTACGACTCGCTCTGCGACTTGGCCAGCTTTGGCCTGGCGCCTGCGATCCTCGCCTACACCTGGACGCTCAGCCACTTCAATCAGATCGGCTGGGCCGCGGCCTTCCTGTTCTTCGCCTGCGGCGCGATGCGCTTGGCGCGCTTCAACGTTCAGGTCTCGGACGTCGAGAAGAAGCACTTTCAGGGCCTGCCCATCCCGACGGCGGCCTATGTCGTCGCCTCCTACGTGATCTTCCACCACCGCTGGAAGGGCGACGTCGACGTCTCCAGCGTTTTGCTGCTCTGCCTCACCATCGGCCTGGCCCTCTTGATGGTCAGCACGGTGCCGTACCGCAATTTCAAAAAGCTCAACTTCAAGCGCAAAGAGTCCTTCTTCATGCTGGTCCTGCTTGCGGTCGTCCTTTTCGTGATCGCCAGCGCGCCCAACGAGATGATCTTCTTCGCCGCCTTGGCCTACGTAGCCTCCGGCCTCGTCGAAGAGGTCTTTCAGCTGTCCAAGAAGGCGCGCGGCGAGGGCCCGCTGCTGGCCGGCGAGGCCAACGAAGCACCCCCCGGGCCGCAGGAACTGCGGCTCATCACCAACCAAAAAGAGTAGGCCAAAACCGTGAGCGGTTCTTTTGCCTATTAATAATAGTTCGAAATCCGCTTCGGCTCCCCGAACGGGTGGGCGTGCGGGCGCCCCCGCCGCGCGCGGCTTGCGAGCACGGTGGGGGTGCAGCCCGGACAGGACCCGTTCGGGGAGCCGGATACGGATTTCGCGCCGAATAGCAGATGGCAGCGAAAACTGGACTCCCCGGGAGTCTTGACGGCATACTGACAACAACCGTCTTTTGACGAACGATCGAGGTTTTTTTATGGAAATGGTCAAGGTATTCGACACGACGCTCCGCGACGGCGAGCAATCGCCCGGCTGCAGCATGGACTTGGACGAAAAGCTCCGCATGGCCCGGCAGCTCGCCAAGCTGGGCGTGGACATCATCGAGGCGGGCTTTCCCATCGCCTCCAAGGGCGACTTTGCGGCGGTGGAGGCCATCGCCCGCGAGATCGAGGGGCCGGCGATCGCGGGGCTCAGCCGCGCGACGCCCAAGGACATCGACGCCTGCTGGGGCGCGATCCGCGAGGCCCGGAAGCCGCGCATCCACACCTTCATCGCGACGAGCGACCTCCATCTCAAGTACAAGTTGGGAAAGAGCCGCGAGCAGGTCTTGCAGGACGCCGTCGCGGCGGTGAAGCACGCCTTGCAATACACACCCGACGTCGAGTTCAGCGCCGAGGACGCCACCCGCAGCGACTGGGGCTACTTGTCGGAGGTCGTGCAGGCGGTCATCGAGGCGGGGGCCAAGACGGTCAACATCCCCGACACAGTGGGTTATACCTATCCGGAGGAGTTCTACAACCTCATCACCCACTTGAGACAAAAGGTCCTCAACATCGGGCAGGCCGTGATCAGCGTGCATTGCCACAACGACTTGGGCCTCGCGGTCGCCAACAGCCTGGCCGCGATCCGGGCGGGCGCGAGGCAGGTGGAGTGCACCGTCAACGGCATCGGCGAGCGGGCGGGCAACGCGGCAATGGAAGAGATCGTCATGACCCTCAAGGTGCGCAAAGAGCTCTTTCAGTGCGACACCGCGATTCGCACCGAGCAGATCTACCACACCAGCAAGCTCCTCAGCTTGATCACCGGGGTGCAGGTCCAACCCAACAAGGCGGTGGTCGGCGAGAACGCCTTCGCCCACGAGTCGGGGATCCACCAGGACGGCTTCCTCAAGAACCAGCTCACCTACGAGATCATGACGCCCGAGTCGGTGGGCTGGACGCAGTCGAAGTTGGTCCTGGGCAAGCACTCCGGGCGCCACGCCTTCCGCAAACGCCTCCAGGAATTGGGCTACGAACTCGAGGAGGCCGACTTCGAAAAGGCCTTCGAGGCCTTCAAGGCCTTGGCGGACAAGAAGAAAGAGATCTTCGACGACGACCTCGAGGTGATCCTCTTCGAGCAGAAGCACGGGGGGCAGGAGCGCTACGTATTGAAGCGCTACAGCGTGACCAGCGAATCCGACGGCTCGCCGCGGGCCGAGGTGACGGTGGCGGTCGACGGCGTCGAAAAGACCGACTCCGAGAAGGGCGTGGGCCCGGTGGACGCCAGCTTCAAGGTCTTGCGCAAGGTGACCGGCTTCGCCGGCGAGCTCTCCGGCTTCAACATCAATGCGATCACCGGGGGCGCGGACGCGCAGGGCGAGGTGAGCGTGGTCTTGAAGGACGACGGCCGCGAGGTGCGAGGGCTCGGCACCGACACCGACATCGTCAAGGCCTCGCTCAAGGCCTACCTCAACGCCTTGAACCGCTTCGAGCACTTCAAGGCGAAGCGGGAGGGGATATGACCATCGGAGCGATTGCCGACGTACGTGGGGGTGAACGCAAGGTTTGCTCCCCACGGGCGGAAAATGCGTGTCACAAGGCTTTTTCGTGGATGAGAGTCCGGATGGTCTCCGAAAGCCCGATGCCGCCCATGGCTTCGCTGAGGCGTTTTATTTTTTTAAGCTCCTCGGGAGAGACTCTCAGGTTCAAGACCATGGACTTCTGGGCGGCTTTTTTTTCGGAAAGGCAGCGCCGAAAATGCTCCGCGGCCTTGAGATAGTCCCGCGCGGGGATGCCGAAGAAATCCATTTCCGGATTCGTCCCGAGACGTAAATTCTCGACTAGCCGAGCCAATTTCCGGTCCTTTTTCAAGTCTTTCTCAAGGCCGGCCAAGATCGAGGGTTTGTAGAGCAGCACCGCGGGCAGGACTTCCAAAATTCTCGGCTCTTCTTCAGCCGCGGCCAAGGCCTCTTGGACGGTGATGCGTCGTTTCCGGGGCAGCACCGTGTTGGAGGTCAATAATCCTTCGTAGGCGAGCCTTTGCACGACCTTTTCCGTATTCGCGTTCATCTTCCGACGACCCTTCCTTTCGATTGCGGATAAAATCGGAGGTAGGTTTCGATGAGGGGCCGGTCTTTGGCGCGATTGAATTTCGCTTTCGAGGCGATCACCGATTCCGGATCCGCAACCCATACTTGCAGCTTCGGGAAGTCGAACAGGAGTTGGAATTTCGTATCGGGAGGCATCCAGGCCTTCGGTCCGTCCGGATCCAGGTACATTTTATTTTCGAACAACAAGGCGTCCAATTTCTTCTGTACGAGGTAGGGCAGTGGATTCCAGATATCGAAGTCCATGGTGCCGGAGACGGCAAAGGGCAAGTCCGCCAGCAGCAAAGCCGCTTGCCCCACGACCTTAATCTCCTGCCGGGATATTCTAAGTCCGCCTTCTTCCAAAAGACGGGAGTTGTAGTCGGCGATGAAGGCGTCAAGCTTCCCGCAAATTTCCTGGAACATGTCCCGGAAGGGATTGGTTTTCATGAGTGGAGCATAGTCTTTGCTACTATTTTTGTAAATAAGCAGTATGTAATTTGTATATACAAATATTTTACTTGTTTATGATATTGATATTATTATTGAAATTCAAATACTTGAAAAAAATAACGATGACCATGATTGAGAATTCTCTCTTTTGCGGGGGGGTCAAGGGCGCATCAGGGTGGACGTCGACAAAGGCCTATCATTGCGGCGCGGGGGTCTGAGTGTGCCGGGTCAGCGGGGCTTTTTCTGGTACCGGTGAATCGCCATCCCCAGCACCCCCTCCGCGGCCTCGTGCAAGGCCTCGCTCAGGGTGGGGTGGGGGTGGATGGTGAGGTCCAAATCCGCGACGAAGGCGCCCATCTCCAGCCCCAGGGTTGCCTCCGAGATCAACTCGGAGACGTGGGGGCCGACCATTTGGACGCCCAGGATGCGGTTCGAGGATTTTTCGGCCACGACCTTGACGAAGCCCTCCGCGTCGTCCAGCGTCAGGGCGCGGCCGTTGGCGGGGAAGCCGAACATCCCCGTCGCGGTCTCGATGCCGCGTTCCTTGGCCTGTGCCTCGCTCAGGCCGACGTAGGCGATCTCGGGATCGGTGAAGATCACCGCCGGCACCTGGTTGTCGAAGGCGTCGGCCTCGCCGGCGATGTTGTGGGCCGCGACGATGCCCTCGCGGCTGGCCTTGTGCGCCAGCTGAATGCCTCCGGCGACGTCGCCGATGGCGTAAATGTGCCCGAGGGAAGTCCGCTGCTGCGCGTCCGCCTTGACGAAGCCCTTGGCATCCCGTGCGATGCCGAGCGCCTCCAGGCCCAATCCCTCGCTGTTCGGCAGGCGGCCGATCGCGACGAGGACGCGACTCGCGGCGATCCGGCCAGCGGCCCCGTCTTCCGAGGCCCATTCCACCTCCACCTCGCGGTCGCTCGGATTGATTTTTTTTGCCTGCGTCTTAAGCAGGATTTGCACGCCCAGAGACTCCAATTTCTTCTTCACGGGCCGGACCAAGGCGGGGTCGGTACCGGAGAGCAATTCCGGCAGGGCCTCGAGGACCGTCACCCGGCTTCCCAGTTTGGCGTAGACCTCGCCCAGCTCCAGGCCGATGTAACCTCCGCCAACGACCAGGAGGGAAGGGGGGATTTCCGGGAGCGCGAGGGCCTGATCCGAGGAGATGATTTTTTCGCCGTCGAAGGGTAGGTCGGGCAGCGGGCGCGGCCGGCTCCCGGTGGCGACGACGGCCTGCTCGAAGGCGAGATGCCGCGGTCCGGACTCGGTTCGGATCTCGAGACTGTGGGAGCCCACGAAGACGCCACGGCCCGCCAGGGTCTTGACCTTGTGCTGTTTGAGCAGTTGCTCGACGCCGCGGCCGAGCCTCTGGACGACGGAATCCTTCCACTTTTGCAGCACAGGCCAATCGACGCGCGGGTTGTCGGCCAGGACGCCCATGGCGGCCGCGGCCGGGATGCGGTGCAGGAGGTTTCCGGCCTCGATGAGCGCCTTGGAGGGGATGCAGCCGCGCAGCAGGCAGACGCCGCCGGGCAGGACGTCGTCATTGATGAGGGTCACTTCCTTGCCCAGCTGGGCGAGACGGATCGCGGCGACATAGCCGCCCGGTCCGCCGCCGAGGACGGCGACTTCGGTGGATTCGGTTAAGTCACCGACAACCATAGAAAAAAATCCTTTGCGCAAAGTCCCTGCTGTAGGGGCCGTTCCCTCCTCCGGAGGACAAGCGCGAACGGCCCCTACGGATTCGGCGCTCCCCCTCAATCCCCATCATCCAGAAGCAACAAATCCGGATCGCTCAAATACTTGATCACCTCGTTGGTGAACCGCGCCGCCGTCGCCCCGTCGGTGACTCGGTGGTCGAAGGTCAGGCAGAGCGGCAGGACGCTGGAGACCTTGATTTCCCCGCCCCGCACCACCGGCTTTTGGTAAGTCCTTCCCAGGCCCAGAATGGCCGAATCCGGATAGTGCAGGATGGGCGTGAAGGCCCGGCCGCCGATGCTGCCGATATTCGTGATCGAGAAGCTGTGTCCCTTCAGGGCCTCCAGCGGGATGCTGCGCTTGCGGGCCTGCTCGCTCAAGTCGACAAGCTCGGTGGCCAGGCGCATGATGCTCTTCTGGTCGACGTCGCGGATCACCGGCACCATCAGGCCCGCGTCGGTATCGACCGCGAAGCCGAAGTGAAAGTAATCCTTCAAGACGATCTCGTCGCCGCTCAGACTGGCGTTGAGGTAGGGGTAGTTTTTCAGCGCTATCACGCAGGCCTTCATCAGGAAAGGGAGCAGCGTCAGCTTGACGCCGCGCTCCTCGGCGTATTTTTTCTTCTCTTGGCGCAGTTGCATCAAGGCGTCGACCTCGGCCTCGTCGATGTGGGTAACCATGACGGTTTGATGGGCTGCGGTCAGCATGTGCTCGCTGATCTTTCGGCGGATCCCTTTGATCGGGATGCGCTGGACGGGGCCGTATTTTTCGAAATCTGCCGCGGCCGTCTCCGGAGCGGCCGATGGTGCCGGCGCGGGGGCCGCTTTGGCGGCGGGGAGGGGGCTCGGCTTGGCGGCGGGCGCGCCCGGCGCGGCGGCGCGCCGCACGTCCTCTTCGGTCACCCGGCCGTTCTCGCCGCTGCCGCGGACTTGCTCGATGTCGACGCCCAGCTCGCGGGCCAGTTTTCGCGTGAAGGGGGTGGCGAGGACGGGCAGCTTGGGCGACGCGGGAGTAGAAGCGTCCTCGGCGGGCCTGGTTTCGGGTGCGGTGGGCGCCGATTTCGAGGCGGCCGGGCCTGAGGCGGCGGACTTTGCCTCCCCCGCGGGAGGCGGCGAGGACTTGACGATCGCCTTGTCTGGAATCCCCTCGGGTTTTGGTTCAGGCTTGGGCTCCGGGCCTTTTTTGGCCTCGGGCGCGGCGGCCGCGGGCCCGTCCCGGAAACTCATCAGCACCGCGCCCACCGGGATCTTGTCCCCCTCCTTGAAATGTAGCTTCTCAACGACCCCCGCGTGGGGGGAGGGGATGGAGACCAGGGCCTTGTCGGTCTCGACCTCGGCGACGTCCTGGTCTTCCTTCACGGAGTCGCCCTCCTTGACGAGCCATTTGACCAGCTCGCCCTCGGCGACGCCTTCTCCAAGATCCGGAAAGACAAAATCCTTCGGCATCGGACACCTCGTTCGCGATACAGAAATACGACGGGATAAGGATCTCGCAAGTCCCGCCGCGATACAAACAAAATCAATAGGAGAGGGTGTCGCGCAGGGCCTGGACCACGCGGGCGACGCTCGGCATGTAGTAGTTCTCCAGCTGGTAGTAGGGCATCTGCACGTCGTAGCCCGTCACTCGGGCCACCGGGGCCTTCAGCGAGAGGAAGGCCCGCTCCATGAGCAGCGCGGAGATCTCCGCCCCCATGCCCAGGCCGCGCGGCGCCTCGTGGACCACCACCGCCCGCCCGGTCTTCTGCACCGAGGCGACCAGGGTTGCCTCGTCGAGGGGCTTGAGCGTGCGCAGGTCGATGATCTCGATCGAATGGTCGCCGCCCAGCTGCTCCGCCGCCTCGAGGGCCACCGGCATCATGGCCCCGTAGGAGATCAAGGTGAGATCCTCGCCGCTCTTCACCAGCTTGGCTCGGCCGATGGGGACAAGCGGCGCGTCGGCGGGGATTTCCTCCTTGAGGCTGCGGTAGATCCTTTTCGGCTCCATGAAGATGACCGGGTCGGGATCGCGGATCGCCGCGCGCAGCAGGCCCAGCGCGTCGCGCGGCGTTGAAGGAATGACGACCTTGAGCCCCGGCGTGTGCGCGTAATAGGCCTCGCGGCTCTCGGAGTGGTGCTCGAAGGCGCGGATCCCGCCGCCGTAGGGCATGCGGATCACCATCGGCAGGGGGTATTCCCCGCGCGTGCGGTTGCGGTAGCGCGAGACGTGCTGCTCGATCTGGTGGAAGGCCTGGTAGGCGAAGCCCGAGAACTGCAGCTCCGCCACCGGCTTGATTCCGTAGAGCGCCATGCCGACGGCGCAGCCCACGATGGCGGCCTCCGCGAGCGGCGTGTCGAGGACGCGCTCCTTGCCGAAGCGCTCCTGCAGGCCCTCGGTGGCGCGGAACACCCCGCCTGCCTTGCCGATGTCCTGGCCCAGCAGGACGACGTCGGGGTCCTCCTGCATCGCGATCAGCAGGGCCCGGTTGACGGCCTGGACGAGGGTGAGCTTATCCATGCGCCCTCCCGCCCGGCTCCAGCGACACCGTCTGGGCGAGGACGTCCTCGCGTTGGAGTTTCAGAAATTCCGGGATGTCCGCGTACATGTAGGTGAACATCTCGTCGGGGCTTAAATTGCGGCAGATCTCTTCGGCCTCCTCCGCCGCGGCCTTGAGCCGCTCGCCGATCTCGGCGGCGAGCCGCTCGCGATCGCCCGCGACCAAAACCCCCTTGTGCAGCAGGTATTTCTCGAAGCGGTCGAGGGGATCCTTGGCCCGCCAGGCCTGGACCTCCGCCTCGTCCCGATAGCGGCTGGGGTCGTCGGAGGTGGTGTGCACCCCCAGCCGGTAGGTGAGGCACTCGATCAAAGTGGGCCCGCCGCCTTCCCGGGCGCGCTTCGCCGCCTCCGAGGTCGCGCGGTACACCGCGAGGACGTCGTTGCCGTCGACCTGCCGCCCGGAAAAGCCGTAGGCCAGCGCCTTCTCGGCCAGCGTCTCGCTGCGCGTCTGGATCGTGCGCGGCGTCGAGATCGCCCATTGGTTATTCTGGCAGATAAAGACGTTGGGGGTTTGGTAGACGCCGGCGAAATTCAGGCCTTCGTGGAAATCGCCCTCGCTGGTCGCGCCGTCGCCGAAATAGGCGGTCACCGCGACCGGGTCCTTTTTGAATTTTGCGGCCATCGCGATGCCGACCGCGTGCAGGACTTGGCTTGCGCAGGGCACGCAGTAGGGCAGGCTGCGCAATTTCCGCGGCAGCCGGTTGCCTTCCTCGGTGCCCATGAAGAAGAGGAACATCGTCGTGGGCTTCACGCCGCGGCTGAGCAGGACGCCTTGCTCGCGGAAGGAGGGCGCGACCCAATCGCCGGCCGTCAGGGCGGCGGCCGAACCGATCTGCACCGCCTCCTGTCCTGTGGACGGCGCATAGGTTCCCATGCGACCCTGGCGTTGCAGGCCGATGGCGCGCGTGTCGAACTCGCGGACCCGCACCATGTCTTCGAACATTTGCTTGAGTTGGGCGGAGCTGAGCTTGGGTTCGAGTTGCGCGTCGGCGCGGCCCTCGAGATCGAGGATCGCAAGGGGAGGGATCGCGGTTTTTTCCAGGTTTCCCGACGCCATGATTCACCCCAGGGCTCCATTGTACGATTTCAAAACCGATATGGCAAGTTGCTGATTTCCCTAGGAAAAATGACTCGCCGCGTAATAGGATGAACCATGTTCGGAAAACGCCTCGAAATCTTCCGCCTCTTCGGATTCCCCATCCGCGTCGACTTGAGCTGGCTGCTGATCCTCTTCATGGTCACCTACAGCTTGGCGGGCGGATACTTTCCCGCCAATCACCCGGGCATGCCGGTGAGCGCCTACTGGGCCATGGCCTTCGTGGCGGCGATCGGGCTCTTTTTGTCCATCCTCTTCCACGAGCTGGCGCATTCCCTGGTGGGTCGGCACTACCGCCTGCCGATCGACGGCATTACGCTCTTCATCTTCGGCGGCGTGGCCGAGATGCGGGAGGAGGCCGAGTCGCCCCGCGTCGAGTTCCTGATGTCGGCGGTGGGGCCGGTGGCCAGCGGGATCTTGGCCCTGTTGTTCTTCTACCTGCGGCACCTGACGGAGATTCACGAGGTCAACCGGGCGCTGGAGCTGATCTTCTATTATCTCGGCTTCATGAATTTGATCCTGGCCCTGTTCAACCTGGTGCCGGCCTTTCCGCTCGACGGAGGCCGGATGTTTCGCTCCATTCTCTGGGCGATCAAGAAGGACTTCGACTGGGCGACCCGCGTCGCGGCGAAGATCGGCTGGGGTTTCGGTTGGCTCTTGATCGGTTACGGGGCCTTCAGCCTCGCGGCCGGCAATTCCTTCGGCGGACTGTGGTACATCCTGATCGGGTTTTTCCTGAAGCAGGCCTCCAGCATGAGCGAGCAGCAGGTCGTCTTGAAGAAAAGGCTCGAGACGGCCAAGGTCGCCGACCTCATGCAGCGCCAGTTCGTCCAGGTGGACCCCGATGTCACTCTGGAGCAGCTCCAGCGCGAGCTGGCCGGGCGCGAGGTCTACCCGCAGCTTCCCGTGGTGGCCGCGGGACGCCTGGTGGGTTTCTTGCCCTTGGGCAAATTAGAGGGTCTCAGCCGGGAACATTGGCTTCACGGCCGGGTGGGGCAGTTCACGGATAGAGATTTTCAAAAAATCAGCATCGGACCGGGACAGAGCGCCTGGGAGGCTTTGGAGGCCATGAAGGGCGGGTCTTGGGCCCAACTTTTCGTGGTTGAGGACGAGCGCCTGATCGGCGTGATCTCCGCGAACGACTTGCTGAGCTGGGTGCGCGCGAAGGCCGGCTAGCCCTTGCGGCGCCGTGCGGCCAGTCCGGCCAGGCTGGGCACCAGGAAGAGCAGCGAGCTCAAGACCCCGCCGATGTCGCCCATGCCGTGCAGGGCGCAGCCGGTAGAGGTGCCGTCGAGGTCGACGATCGGTCCGGAGTTGTCTCCCGGATTGCTGCCGTTCGAGCTGGGATCGCAGGCGTTGCCGATGCCGTCGCCGTCGTCGTCGGCCTGGTCGCCGTTGCCGATAGTCGGACAGTTGTCGGAGGCGTTCGGGACGGTGTCGCCGTCGGAATCATTGGGGTCGGAAGGCGGAGCGCTGACCACGGGGGTCTCGATGGGGGTTTCCGTCGGGGCCGGCGTTCCGGTGGGCGCGGGCGTCGCGGTCGGGGCCGGAGTTGTGGTCGGCGGCGGCGTCGGGCTGGCCGGAGGCGGCGTCGGCGACGCGGGCGGAGGCGTCGGGGAGGGCGTCGGCAGCGGCGTCGGCACGTGCTGGCAGGCGTCACCCACGCCGTTGCCGTCGGAATCGGATTGGTTCTCGTTGGCGATCAGCGGGCAGTTGTCGCAGGCGTCGCCGACGTTGTCGTTGTCGCCGTCGATTTGCTCGGGGTTCAGCCGATCCGGGCAGTTGTCGTCCTCGTTGGCCACGCGATCCTTGTCGGGATCGTCCTCGGCAATGATGGTGAGGCCGCTGTCGTCGACCAGCATTTCTCCCGTGGCGGTGCAGACCGCTTTTTTCAATTTCTTGACATAAACCTTCATCCCCGAGAGCTTGACCTTGTGGGCGTTGATCTGAAAGGCGCAGTCCGATTCGGGGAGGTTTTCGGCATGGATCTCGACGTTGAGGGCGTCGGAGCCGTCGATCACGAAGTTGAATCCGTCCTCGTCTTTGTTGAGATCGTTCTCGTTGTCGATCTCCATCGTGGCGCCGAGGGTGACGATGTAGGAACCGCCGTTCTGGTCGCGGTCGAAGCGGATCTTCTCGGTGCACATGCGGTTTTCGCTGCGGTTGAAGCCCTCCACCACCTTGCGGCGCAGGCTGTTGAAATCGCCCGCATCGTCGCTGGCCGACTTGACCACGCAGTAGCGGTTGTCGACCTCGGCGCGGGCGCCGGAGGCGGCCAGGACAAGGCCGAAGGTAAATAGGCTACAGGCAAGGGATTTGATCCGCATCGGAAAGCTCTCCTATGGGGCCTTGCCGCATTGCGGCATAAGGCCGGGGAATCCTTTGGGATTCGCTGGAAAAATTATCGGGCGATTCCGGGGATAGTTGTGGGCTTCGCAAAAGGCAAAAAAAATCCGCCCCGAAGGCTTAGCTTCGGGGCGGATTTTTAAAGAGAGTTTTCCGGGCCGGTTATTTCTTCCGGCGGCCCCTCAGCAGGCGGTGGGTCGCGAGCAGGGTCGCGAAGCCGCCCAGGTAGAACCAGGGCGCGCCGGCCGGCGAGGCAAGCAGGGAGAGGCTGCAGAGGCCTCCGCCGCCGCCGAAGGAGGCGCCGGGAGGAATACTGCCGCCGGGGTTGGTCCCGCTCTCGCAGGCGTCGCCGCGGCCGTCTTCGTCGCGGTCGGCCTGGTCGGCATTGGCCACGGCGGGACAGTT
>SZOV01000014.1 GCA_030263375.1 Deltaproteobacteria bacterium PRO3 | reverse complement strand
ATCCTTTAACCCAAAATCTCGAGGATACCTACTTTTTTACCCCGTCATTCCTGCTCAAAAACCTCCTCACCCTCCAACATGTCCTGACTCTCTACAGGGAAATTTTTGGAAAACTTGTAACCGGAGTGCTCACAATGTGAATGATTTCTACTGAAGCGACAGGGCAAAAAACCAAATAAGTTAATGATTTCAAGGTAAAGTATTCTGGCACTCCCCTTGCTTTACTAGCCCGTAGCGCCGCCTGACGGTTCCGGGCGAGGCGGCACAAAGGGGGTATGCATGAACGGGTTCCAGAACGAGACGCAGATCATCCGCAATGCCGAGATCATCGACCTGCAGGAGCGCCGCGAGGCCAAGCAGCGGAAGATCTCGGTCTATCTCGAGGCCATGGAGGACATCCATGAGCTGCGCAGCCAGATCGCCGATTACGACTTCTACATGAGCGTCCTGGCCCTGGAAATCTCGCCCGAGCAGCTGCCGGAGCTGGGCTCGCTCAGCGCCGAGCAGCAGATCCAAGAGGATTTGAATCGCCTCAACGGCTTCGTCAACGCCCTGGAGCGCATCGTCGAGGAGAACAAGGGCGTCTCGCTCGCCACCGCGCGGCACCTGATGCAGAAGCAGGGCCACCGCGAGTACCGGCTGATGCTGGATTACCTGGCCCAGACCGACTGCCCCTTCCTGGCCAAGATGCACGAGATCTTAAACCCCGCCGCCTGCGTGGCGCTGGAGAAACAGGCTTAATTTCTTTCAACCCTTCCTCATTCGAAACCCGGCTTCGGCCGGGTTTTTTTTCGCCCGCCTTTACAACTTGCGCAGGTTCGGCGTGCAGCTTGCGCAGATTCGAAGACTGCCTTTTGAAATAAATCTAAATAACATTAATAATTTTAAATAGTTATTTATGGCATCCCGCTTGCTTTATCTAAGCTCGAGGCTTCTTAGGCCTCAAGGAGCACACGATGTCATTAGACGGCTTTTCCAAGGTATTCTTCGGCCCCCGGGCCCCCTCGACCCCGATCGAGGTGCAACCCAGCTTCCTCAAGCCCGGCAAGGAGTCGAGCCCCAAGGCCGATGCCTTCCACAAACCGAGCTACGGTCTGAAGCAGCTGCACCACGGGAAATGGCAGCCGAAGCCGCTCGCCAGGCCTTCCTTCTTCGTGGACAAGGCGGCGACCGCCGGCGTCGGAAAAAAGCCGGGCGAATACGAGGCCGCGAAAGGCCGCGTCACGAAGGCCGAGGCCGAGCTCGCCCAGGCCAAGGCCGAGTACGAGAAATTTGAGAACACGGCGAAGGCCTTCAAGTCGATGGGCAAAGTGAAAGAGGCCAAGCTCTTCTCGGCCAAGGCCAGTGTCGCGAAGAAAAAATACGAGCAGAAGGCCCTCGCGGCCAAAGGCGCGCAACAGCAAATGGAAAAATCCGGGGCCAAGCTGGCGAAGCCCTCGCTCCCGGCGAAGGGCCTCGCCCCGGCGGGCGAGGAGCTGAGCGGTCCGACCGGCGCGACGCTCGCGAAAAACCACGCGGCGCTGAGCGCGACGCGGAAGGGGGCGGCGTGATGAAGAGCTCCTCCGCGATCGCCAAAACCCCGATGGTCTTAGCACTGCGCGACAGCCTCAGCGGCAAGGAAGTTACCGTGCCTCGCGACGCGAAGGGCAAGCCCGACTTCTTCGTCGCGGGACTCGAGTTACGCCGCCTGCATGAGCCGAAGGCGAAGCCCGCCGCGGATCCGGCGGCCGACAAGGCCCTGCAGGCCGCGCGGGAGAACCTGAAAAATTCGAAACAGGAATACGCCAAGGCGGCAAAGGAATACAACGCCGCGCTCTCCGGCTACGAGAGGGCCCGGACCGCGGTCGCGAAGGCCCGCGAGGACAAGGCGAAGCCGGGCACGATCGCGAAGCTCGAGGCGACCGCGGCGAAGGCCAAGCAAAAATATCACAACGCCGACGCGCTGCTCTGCGCCTACCGCAAGGGCCTCGAGCACGACCGCGGCGTCTACGAGAGGCTCATGAAGGCGCGGCACCGCGCCCCGGCCTACGATTACGCCACCGGCAGCTACCGCGCCTTCGGGAAAAAATTTCCGAGGACCTACGGCGCGCCGCTCTTGGTCGCGATCCCGGCGCCGACGAAGGCGCCCGCCGAAACGCTCGCGGGAAAAATGCCGAAGAAGGCCGCGGTGCCCAAGCCCGAGAAGACCCCGGTTAAAACCGCGTCGGTCGTTTCGAAGCCCCAGGCCGCGGCCCCGAAAAAACTTCCGCCGTCGCAGAAAGCCGCTCCCAAAGTCGCCGCGCCGATCCATACGCCGCCTGAAGTTCCCAAGGTCCCAGTCCCCCCGGCGCCCAGCGCGCCGAAAGGCGAGACCGGCCCGGCCCTCAAGACCGAGGCACCCGCGGCTCCAAAGCCCGTCCCGCCGAAGCCCGCGCCCGTCCAAATCGAGGCGCCGGTCGCAACCAAGGCGGAAACACCCGCGGCCGCCGCGAGCTCCGGGCCGACCAGCTTCACCGGCGTCAGCGACGCGGAGGCGGCAAACTACACCATCCCCGTCGAGGGCTATCCCACCGCGAAGGCGCCGGTGTACCTCTGGAAGCACAAGTCGCAAGACGAGTTTCTCGCCGTCTTCGAGGGCAAACGCCTGAAGCTGAACAAGGCCCAGTTCCTGAGCCTCGACAAGGGCGCGCACCCGGAATTCTACGCGAAGGCCGGCAAGCCCTTGCCCAAAACGCCTCTGCCCCAAAAGGCCTCGGATCCGGATTTTTAACCGCGAGGCCACTAGCCCGGGCAGGAACCCGACTGTTCAAGATGTGTCGTCATTCGGTACATATTGTGCCAGTTCAGGGGTGTTTTCGGCGCGATTTTTTAAAAATTATTAATAATTACATGTATTTAAATTTGGCATCCCGATTGTAATACATAGCTGCAGAACGCAATAATGGAGGGCACGAAAATGATCAATCGAGCGGGAAAAAGCAGCGGTTCGGTGGACGTGAAGATGATGCTGGATATGGCCGGGGTCTCCCAGATCCTCGGCGGCCTCCTCGGTGCCAAGAGCGCCAAGCCGGCGCCCGCGAAGCCCGCCGGCGGCGACGTCGGCGCCGCGAAGCAGGCCTCGGTCGGCCTCGGCAAGCTCGAGACCAGCGCGAAGGCGGAGACCGCTCCCAAGGGCACGCTGCGCGAGGCCGACGAGTTGAAGCAGCAGCAGGACGTCGAGGTCGCCAAATTGAAGGGCCGCCAGCTCGGCGAGTCCAAGGCCCTCTACGGCAAGCAGGAGGACGAGAAGAAGGCCCTCGGCGGGAAGCAGAAGGCCGAGCTGGGCGCCTTCGAGGCCCATCAAAAAGAGGTGAAAGCCAAGTTCCTCGCGAAGAAACCCTCGGCCGAGCAGATCGCCTCCTTCGAAAAGACCCAGGCCGCCGACAAGAAAATCTTCGCGGACAAGCAGGCCGGCGAGAAGCAGGCCCTCGAGAAGCGCCACGTCTCCGAGAATGTCGCCCTCGCCGCGCGCTTCAAAGAGCAAAACGCCCATCAGGCGAAGTGGCACGCGATGCAGAAGCAGGAGCTGGCCGCGAAGCACGCCCCCGTCGCGAAGCCCACCGCCGCGAAGGTCGCCAAGCCCGCGACCGCCGCCCCGAAGAGCGCCCCAGTCGAGCTCTCGCCGGTGGTTTGGAAGATCAGCGACGGCGACATCCCCGTCGCGAAGCACGACGGCGTCAAGGACGGGCTCGTGTTCATTGCGGCCTAAGACATTCCACCCAAAATATTTTGGAGGAAATATGAAACCTATGTCCGTGGATCGCGGAGATCCCAGCCTCTACTCGGGCCGAAGCCCATCTTGGAAAGTCGATCGGGGAATCGCCGGCGCGACGCGAGGACTCCCGGTGCGATCCCTCCCCTCCCAGACGCGCGAGGGCTTCTATGCCTATCGCCTGCTGGGCGGGATCGAGGCCGGTTCCGCTTCGGGGCCGAAAAAACTTCAGACCAAGTCCGCGGAGCACTTGGCGGTGAAATCGGCCGCTCACCTCGCCGTCAAATCGGCGGCCCCCCTGAAAAAATAATCCGTTTAGGGCCGGAGGACCCCTTGCCAAAGGCCCGGGCCGAGGGCCCCCATCGGGGGCCCCGGTTTTTTTTCTTTGTTCAAGCTGTGCGGATTCAAGTCCAACCTGTGTACATACCGTCGACCTCCTAATATTTTATCCAATAAAATCAGTAAATTAACCTGGCACACGCCTTGCTTTACCAAAAGATGGAATTCGCGAGGCAGGGAGGCCTCGTGCTTTAAGGAGGAAATATGAAGCTAGGAAAAATAATTCTCATCGCCCTCTTCGCCCTCATCGCCTGGGGTGCGGCTCGGCAAGCGTCGGGGCAAGAGGCCGGGGGATTTAAAGTCCCCGCCGGCTGCGGTGACGGCATGCTCGCCGCGCCGGAAGAGTGCGACGACGGCAACGGCGTGGACGGCGACGGCTGCAACATCTTCTGCCAAATCGAGGCGCCCAAACCGATCTTCCCGGTGGAAACTTATTGCGGCGACGGTGCCGTGAACGCCAAGGACGAGCAATGCGACGACGGCAACACCGCGGACGGCGACGGCTGCGACGCCCAATGCCGCCAAGAGATGAAGCCGATCTTTCCTCTCGAGCCGGGATGCGGCAACGGTTTCACGACCAAGGACGAACAATGCGACGACGGCAATACCGCGGACGGCGACGGCTGCGACCGCTTTTGCCAAATCGAGCCAAAACCCGCGGCCGAGGAGGCGCCTATCGCGCCCTCCCTTCCCGAGGACGAAGAGAACCGCTCAAACTCGCCCGTCTCGGCGGCCGAGACCGCGAAAGGCGACGAGACGCTCGGTGACGATTTTGTCCAGGCGATGGCCGGCCCCGAAGGAACCGGCGGTTGGAGCTGCAGCATGGTCGAGCAGACCTGGCTGAGCCCGCCCTATCTTTCCTGCGCCGCCCTGGCTTTTCTTTCCGCGGGGTTGCTGGGCTTATTCCGGAAGGACCGCTAAACGACAAACGCCGGTCCAAGGGACCGGCGTTTTTGCATGAAAAGCCCGCTCGAACCGCGAGGGGCGAGCGGTGCCGAGGCTAGATCTTCTTTTTCGAAAAATACCAATCCGTGACCTGCAGGGACTTGTCGGCGACACGCTCGTCGGCGGCCTGCGCGGTCACCGGCGGCGGCACGATCACCTCCTGTCCCGGCCGCCAGTTGGCGGGACAGGCGACGCCGTGCTTGTCGACGGTCTGCAGGGCGTCGACCACGCGCAGGATCTCGTCGAAGTTGCGGCCCACGTTGAGCGGATAGTAGACCATCGCGCGCACGTTGCGCTTGGGGTCGATGAAGAAGACGCAGCGAACCGTTGCGGTCGCGGCGCTGGGCGTGTGGATCATGCCGTAGAGCCGGGCGACCTTCTGGTCCAGGTCGGCGATGATCGGAAAGGGGATCTTCACGCCGAAATTCTTCTCGATGTTCTTCACCCAGCCGATGTGGCTGTAGACGCTGTCGATCGAGTCGCCCAGCAGGGCGACGTTGCGCTTTTTGAATTCCTCGTACATCTTCGCGAATTCCATGAACTCGGTGGTGCAGACCGGCGTGAAGTCGGCGGGGTGCGAGAAGAGGATCACCCACTTGTCCTTCTCCCACTGGGAGAGGCGGATGGGGCCGTGGGTGGTGTTGGCCTCGAAGTCTGGGGCCGGTCCGTTGAGCTCGATGCGGGGGGCTGCCTCGGGGGCGGCGGGGGTGGCGGTGGCGTTGCTCATATTTCCTCCTATGTTTTTCTTGGGGGCGATTTCGGGAAATATCACGGCCCCGCGGAGGCGGCAAGGCGGGAGTCCGGACGCCGCCGGTGGCAAGCGGGATGGCCGGGAAAATCCTCGGGAATGCCCAAAAAAAAAAGGCGCCCCGCCGGGCGCCTATCGCGAAACCGGCAAGGTCAATTGGAGGTGTTCAAGACTACGATCGCCGTGTCGCCCGGCGAACCCGCCATGACGAGGTCGGGCTTGCCGTCCCCGTTGAAATCGCCCACCGCCACCGAGCGCGGGTGGTTGGGTTGGTCGGCCGCGTCCTTGCCGGCGGTGAAGGTCTTGGGGGCGTCGAAGGTGCCGTCGCCCTTGCCGAGGTAGACGCAGAAGTCTCCGTCCACCCCGTTGACGCCGAAGGCGTTGGCGATGACCAGATCCATCTTTCCGTCGAGATTGAAATCCGCCGCGGCCGCCGCGAAGGCGTCGGCGCCGGCGGGCACCGTCACGGCGCTCCCGAAGGTCCCGTTGCCCTGGTTGAGGAAGACGCTGCCGTTCTTGGTGCCGGGATTGGCGGCAACCAAGTCGAGCTTGCCGTCGCCGTTGAAGTCGGCGGCGGTCACGCCCTGGACGCCGGCGCCCGTAGGCAGGGCCAGCGAATTGTCGGCATTGGAGCCCGGAAAGAGAAAGGCCGGGTTGGCATTGGCGCTATTCATCCAGACCGTCAGGCTGTCCCCGCCGAAATTCGCAAAGGCCAAGTCGGGACGGCCGTCGCCGTTGAAGTCTCCGGCAACGACGTTGCGCGGGCTGTTGAGCTTGCCGGCCGAGGAAAAGGAAAAATCGTTGAAGGTGACGGAGCCCGTGTTCACCTTGACCGTCAGGCTTCCGTCCGAATTGGAGACGGCGATGTCGTCCTTGCCGTCGCCGGTAAAATCGGCGATCGCCAATCCCTCGGGGCTGCTGCCGTTGAGGATGGCGAAAGGGGCGTTGTCGGCGAATTGCCCATCGCGATTGGGATCGAAGTAGATGTCGACTTGGGTCGTGCCCGGAAAGGTCGCTGCCAATTCGACATTGGGTTGGCCGTCGAATTCCCCGGCCGCCAGTGCGGACGGGCTCGTGACCAGGGAGGTGGCGTCCAGCCGATTTTGGAAGGTCCCGTTGCCGTTGCCGACGAAGACCCCGACCGCGGTGTTGAGGACGGCGAAGTCCAGCTTCTGGTCGCCTGTGAAATCGCCGACGTAGAGGGCCTGGGCCTTGGCTGGCACGGAGGCCGCGTTGCCGGCGACCAAGGAAGTCGGCGCCCCGAAATTCAAGTTGGCGAGGCCCTGATTACCGCCGCCACCGCCACCGCCACCCCCACCGCTGCCTCCGCCACAAGCGGCGAGGGTGAAAAGCATCACTGACAAGGCCGAGATACGAAAACAGGAAGATGTACGCATTTGGATTCCTTTCTATTAATCCGCGGTAACGCGGCGACCCCAAGCCGCGGTCCTTATCGTCCCGCGCGCCCCCGGAAGTTTCGCCCCTTTATATCACGGCAGGCAGAGGTTTTCTATGTGCGAATCGACCCAGGCCAGGCGGGCCGTCAGCCAGACGCGCAGCTCCGCGCCGCGGCCCTCGAAGGTGAAGTCCTGACGGCGATACCATCGCCGGTCGTTGCGCGGCCCCGCCTCGCGCAGGGCCTCCGTCGCCTCGTCGAGGACAGCGGCTAGGGCGGCATCGCTCCAGGCCCCCGCGCGCAGCTCCTGATAGCGATCCGCGACGGCGGCGGCGAAATCCGGATCTTCCAGCAGGCGGCCGATCCACCGCCCCTCGCAAAGCAGCCAACCCTCCGGCGCGCCCAGGCCTCCGCCCAGCAGGTTTCCCATGGCCAGGTCGAAGTCCCACACCGGTCCCAGGCGCAGCTTCTCGCCGCGCTCCTTCGACAGGAAGGTGCTGAAGGCGAAGGCGTCGACGTTCTTGAGCAGCTCGTTCACCAGGAAAAAATCCACCGCGGCTTCCACGTCTAGGAAAGCCCGGTACCCCAAGACTGGATCGCGGAAATCCGGGCCCGCGAGCGCGGCCTCGAAGCCCTCGACGTAGCCCTGGATCCACGCCGCCTGGGCGGCGGTGATGTCCTCGCCCTTTGGGTACTCGTAGAGCAGTCGGGTGCCGAGCGCGGTTTCGAAATAGAGGTCTCCGGGATTCAGCTTGTCCATCGCCAGGAGATAGCCCCCGGTGACTTCGGGCTCGGCGTTGTCGTCGGATTCCAGCTTCTTGAGACTGACGCGGTTGGCGTCGCGCTTGATTTTCTCCATCACGGCATAGACGCCCCAATAGCGGGGGTCGCCGGGCGCGAGGGCCAAAAACAGCTCGGCGAAGCGCATCCGAGGAGCGTAGCGGCCCGTCGCGCGGCTCAGCTCGAGGGCGAAGTAATTGCGCAGCAGGCTCGAGTCGAAATAATTTCCCTGGAGGATCCAGTCGCTCTCCTCGGGCATGCCCAACAACTCCACCTCGACCTCGTCTTGGAATTCGTCCCAGGTCTCGAAGCCGTACTGCTTCTTGGGCGCGTTTTGCGAGGAGTGCCCGCGGATCTCGACGCCCGCCCAGCCTTCGTAATCGACGCTGCCGTCGCCGCCCTCGAGGCGCAGACGAGCAGGGATCTTCGGCTCGTCCGGGATCGTCACGCCCAGCGGATCGAGGAAGACGAGGGGCAGCTCGCTGGAAAATGTTTCGGTGCGAAAGCCCCAGCGGATTTCCGATCCCAGCGGATTGCCCGCGAGATCCGAGACGCCGCCGTCCACCACCGCCTCGTATTCGGAGCCGTACTCCAGCGTCTCCAGCGGCACGAAGGTCACTCCCGCCGGCGAGGGGACGATCTGCCCCGTCACCTCGTCGCCGCCGCGAAACAGGCGCAGGCCGCGCAACCGGGTCGTTGCCTCATCCAGGGTCTCGTCAAAGACGATGGACACCTCCGCCGTCACCGGCACCTCGACGGCACCCGCGGCAGGCGTGGCGTTCTGCAAGCGCGGCGGAAGCGCGTCGCTGCCTCCCGAAACCGGCGGGGGCCCGGAAGGTCCCTGGGGCGCCTCCCCGGCGCCGCAGGCGGACAGACAGGCCAAGACGGATAAAGTAAGCGAAATTTTGGAATAGCGCCCCAAATTCCTCCCCGACGGCAAGGAATTGCCGCAGGAAATCATCATAACCCCAGGGGGTCCGCTTTACCAGTAGTAGCGGTAGCCGGGATAATAGTACCAACCGGGGCGATAGCAGTAAACCGCCCCCGTATACCAATTGCGGTGGCAGTAATCCCCCCAGCGATAGGAATACCAGTCGATGAAGAGCGAGCTGATCCCGCCCTTCGCGGGCGGCGTGCCCTGCAGGACGCGCACCTCGTAGGTGAGATCCTCGCCGTTCAGCACCGGGTTCATCAGCTCGACCACGACGTAGTCCACCTTGTTGTCGGAAAAGATCGAGAGCGTGGCGTTGGGAGGGTCGGACTTGAAGCTGTCCTTGCCGGCGTCCCATTCCTTCAGGAAGGCGGGCACCGTCAGGTGGCCGGTGATGCGCTCGGGCCGGTCGGCGAAGAAGAGCGTCGAGGGGCTGATGCCCTTGAGCGTCATCTTGTTTCCGTCGAAGGCGACGCCCTTCGCGGATTGGACGAACATCAATTGCACGGCGGCCTTGTCGGCCGCGGGACCGGCCGGCGGGGCGGCGTGCAGCGAGGCTTGGAAACCGAGCAGCGAAAACAGGACGGCAACGGCGAGTTTTTTCATGGTTCCTCCCTTGAGGGCCGCAGGTTAACCCTTGGGAGGATCCTTGCCAAATGAAAGTTCAACCCTGCGAGCCCGGCGTTTTACCCCTAAAAAAAAACCCGGATCCTCGCGGATCCGGGTTTTTCGCTTTCACAAGCTATTGCTTTCTTTACCGCGAGCGGCGCCGCAGGGCCAGCATCGGCAGGAGGCCGATCAACCCCAGGGCCCAAGCGGCCGGGGAGACCGCCGCCGAGGTCAGGCCGAGGCTGCAGCCGGAACCTTCCAGAAGCGTCGGGTTCGTGATGGTCACGGTGTCGCTGTCGGAGAGGCCGCAGGCGTCCGTGCAGGTGACCTGCAGGACCGCCCCGATGCTGGCGTTGGTGATCACCGGGTTGGCAGCGGTCGGATCGCTGATCGTCGCAGTGCCCGAGACCACTTCCCAGAGGATGGCCTGGGTGTCGTCGGAGGGATCCGCGCAGGTGGGATCGCCGCCCACGAGGATGCCGCCCGGGGTTTGAGTGCCTTCGCCGGCGTCGGCGACGGGGGCCTCGTTGGCGTTGAAGGCGACCGAGGCGTAGCTGGTCGTAGTACCGATAAGCCCCAGCTTGACATCGCCGGCGAGCGTCGCGAGCTTCATCGTGGGCGTGACTTCGGGGCTTTCCTCGGGGATCTGGATGCCGATGTAGGCCAGGTCGGGCCCGCCGCAGTCGTCGATGTCTCCCGCGACGACTTGGAGGAGAAACTGACGCGTCTCGATCCCGCCCAAGAGCAGGGTTTGGTCCGGGGAATTGCCGAAGGCGCCGCCCTGGTTGAGGTAGACGCCGACATTACCCACGATCGAGCCGCTGTCGCAGGGATCTGTCGTGCAGCTCAACTGGGTGAAGGCGAGGTCGTCCAAGCCGTCGCTATTGAAGTCGGCCGAGGCCAGATTGGTGACGACGGTTTGAGGCAAGGTCAGCGTGGTCAGGCTGCAAGCCGCGGGAGTGCCGGGGCCGCAGAGGATCACGAAGACTTCGCCGGCGGTCGAGGGTCCGTCGCTGAGGCCGGCATTCGAGAGGGCGAAATCCAAAAAGGCATTGCCGTCGAAGTCGCCGATCACCAAGCCGTGCAGATCTCCGTCGCTCAAGGCGACATTGACGGCGGGGTCGGGGTTGAAGGTGCCGTCGCCGTTGCCGAAGAAGGCCAAGAGGCGGTCCGGACCCGCGGTGTCCCCGTTGTCGACGTCGAAGGTGATGACCAAGTCGGTGATACCGTCGCCGTCGAGGTCGGCCGCGGCCACGTTGTAGCCGCCGTTTTGGTCGCCGACGTCGCTGGGGACGTTCAAGACGGTGTCGGTGCGCGGCAGGGGGTTCAAGGTGCCGTTGTTCTGCAGGACCGCCGCGAGATCGCCGTTCACCCCTTGGGCAAGGGCGGCGATGAAGTCATAGAAGGCCAGGTCGGAGACCCCGTCGCCGTCGAAATCCCCGATGGCCAGGACCGGCTGGGAGATCTCGGAGAAAAACGGCGCCGGCGCACTGGCATCGTCGCTTTGCGAACCGAGCTCATTAATCGAGGTGGCGAAGAAGGGCGCCGAGCCTTGCCCCGGGATACCCAGGACCCTCGCGGGATTGCCGCTGCCCGACTTTTGGAACTTGAATTGGGCCGACAATTCGGGGACGGGCTCGACGGCTCTCAAGAAAAAGCTGGAAGGATCCATGAAGGCCAAGTCATTCTGGCCGTCGCCGTTCAGGTCGGTGACCTGGACGCTGGAGGGCTGAAAATAGAAGGTTTCCTCCTCGGAGGTCACCACGATGTCGGAGGGGTCGCTCTGAGTGAGCGAACGGGTGTTGCTGCCGCTGTCGTGAACGATGGTCCAGATCCGGTGAGTCAGGGACTCGGGATCGTCGTTGAAAGCGGGAAAACCCATGACGACCACGTCGTTGAGCTCGGCGCCGGTCACGGATGAGGTGACGCTGGAATCGAAATTGCCGATATTCAAGGTGGTGGGGAGGGGCGGCAGAAAGAAGGTCTCGCCCGAAACCGGAGGCGGCTCGAGGATAAAATCGCTGGGCGGCGTATCGAAGGTTTGGGCCGAGGCGGAAATCGCTCCGACGCTGAAGGCGGCGAGGACACTCAGGCCCAGCGCCCCTTTGAGAGGCTTCACACTCATGGAATGCTCCTTATTGTATAGAATGGTTCAGAACCCGCGGGGACCCTAGAAAAATTCCCTCATGGAATCAAGAAAATACCTCAGGGGCGCGGCTTCATTAAATCCTGCAAGACATTGCGTCGCAGGACGGCGGCCGCCGCCAAGACCCCGCCCATCAAGGCCCCAGCAATGCCGTCGCTGACCACGTCCTGTCCGGCGAGGAAGAGCCCCGGGATCGGCGTGCGGGGCTTGAGCCAAGTTTGGCGAAAGCGCCGCGGCGTGTGGTCGAGTCCGTAGATCTCGCCCTCCGGGTAGTTGGCGAAGTGCCGCGTCGAGAGCGGCGTGGAGAGCTCGTAGTAATCGATCTTGCCTCGAACCTCCGGGACCCAGCGGTCCAACTGCTCGAGCAGGCGCCGGGCGAAACGCTCCTTGAGGGCCTCGTAGTCGGCGCCGCGCTTGCGCCACTCGGTCGCCTCCCAACGCCGGAACCAGTCGTAAGGCGCGAAGGTGATGGCCTCGATCGTGGAGCGCCCCGGATGCTGCGCCTCCCAGGCCGGGTCCTTGAAGGAGGGAAAGGAAAGATAGCAGACCGGCAAAGGGGCTTCCGGGTCCCGGCGGAAACGCTCGAGGTTTCGGTCGTGGTCGTAGCCGGGGTAGATCCAGTAATTGGTGGGCGTGATCCCCAGCTCGGCGCCGGAGTGCTTGAGCCCGGCGTAGAGGCAGAGGTGGCCGGCCGAGGGCCTGATCTCGCGCAGGGCCCGGCGAATCTTGGCGACGCGCCCTTCCGACTCGGGGATGAGGCGCATAAAGGTGTTGCCCGCCCCCGCGTCGCTGATCACGAGCGGCGCGGCAATCTCGAGGCCGTCGCTCAGCCTCACGCCGGCCGCGCGTCCCCCACGCAGCAAGATCTCGCGCACCTCGGCCTTCACCAGGATCTGTCCACCCGCCGCCTCGATGCCCGGCGCCATCGTCTCGGCGATGCGGCCCGAGCCGCCGACGGGGTAATTCCCGCCGTCGAAATAGTGCCGGGTCACCAGGGCATGGATGGCGAAGCTGCTCTGCTTGGGCGGCAGGCCGTAGTCGCCGTACTGCGCGGTCAGGACGCCGATCAGCTTGGGGTCGGAGGTCAGGCCCGAGAGCACCTCGTAGGTGGTACAGTCGGAAAGCCGATGAAAACGCCGCGAGAGCAGCCCACCCGCCAGGGCGCCCAGCGCCGCGGGCAGGGCCTTGGCCATGTAGAAGCTCTTCGCCGCGCCGTTCACCTCGTCGACCAGGCGGAAATACTCGGTGATGGCCCCATGCTCGCGGGGAAATCTTTCTTCTAGCCTCTGCCGAAGCCGCTCTCGCGGCGCCTCGTAGTCGAAGACCTCTTCGCCGAAGCAGGCCCGGTCGTAGACCGCCGGCATCTTGTTCCACTGCAGCGCGCCGCCGGTCAGGGCCTCGAGGACCCGCGCCAGGATCGAATTTTTCCGGTGCACCTCACCGACGTAGTGCAGGCCGACGTCCCACTCGTAGCCCTTGCGGGAGAAGGTGTGGGTGAAGCCCCCCGCGACGTAATGCCGCTCGAGGACGAGGACCCTGCGCCCTTCGCGGGCCAGCAGCCCGGCCGCGGCCAGCCCGCCGATGCCGGAGCCGATCACGATAGCGTCGAAGGGGCCTTGGACCTTTTCGGGTTTGTAGATTTGCGACGGCATGTTTCTCCCTTGAAATGCGGAGGGCTTGGGCCCATGATGCGCTTGGAACGCCCAGTCAAGATCAGATCAGGGCGGGCGTCAAGGCCTTCGTCTCCTAAGGATCCCGGATGATCCGACTCTACCAATTTCCCATCTCTCATTACTGCGAGAAGAGCCGCTGGGCCCTCGACTACAAGGGCTTGCCCTACGAGATCGTCAACCTCCTGCCCGGCCCGCACATCCTCACCACCAAGCGCCTGGCCAAGCGCACCTGCGTCCCGATCCTGGACTACGAGGGCAAGATCCTGCAGGACTCGACGAACATTCTCGAGTTTCTCGAGACGGCCATCCCCTCCCCTCCCCTGATCCCGGAGAAGGCCGGGGAGCAAAAGGAGGCCTTGGAGTGGGAGGAATATTGCGACGCCGAGGTCGGCAAGCACCTGCGGCGCTACTTCTATCACTACCTGCTCGACGAGCCCAGCCTGATGCCGAAGCTGATCTTGGAGCAGCAGGCCTGGTACGGAAAATATTTATATTTCTTCACCTATCCCTTGGTAAAGCGACTGATGCGCAAGAGTATGAACATCTACCCCGATCCGGTGAAGCGCTCGAAGCAGGCCCTCGACGAGGCTCTGCGGCGCCTGGACCGCGAGGTGGCGCGCCGGGAATTTCTGGTCGGCGGCCGCTTCGGCCGCGCCGACATGGCGGCCGCGGCGCTCCTGGCGCCGCTCTTCACGCCACCGGAGCACGACTATCCCTGGCCCGCGATCGACAGCCTGCCGGAGCCATTGAGGAAGCTGAACGCGCAATGGGCCGACTCCGCCCTCGGGCGCTACGTGCACCGAATTTACCGCGACTACCGCAAGCGAGGCCGAGCCCATGGCTGAACCTCGCTTCCACCTGGCCTTTCCCGTGCGCAGCCTGGCCGCGGCGAAGAAGTTCTACTTGTCCTTGGGCTGCAAGGCCGGCCGCGAGTCGAAGCACTCGCTGATCCTCCAGCTGGGCGGCCATCAGATCGTGGCCCAGCTCAGCGACCGCGAGCCGCGGGCGCAGCGCGGGATCTACCCGCGGCATTTCGGTTTGGTCTTCCCCACCCTCGCGGCCTGGAAGCGGCTGCTCGCCCGGGCGCGACGCAAAAAATTGAAATTCTACCAAGAGCCGAAGGTGCGTTTCCCCGGCACCCCCGTCGAGCACCGCACCTTCTTCCTGCAAGACCCCTCGGGCAACCTGCTCGAGTTCAAGCACTACCGCTCGCCCGCGGCGATCTTCGGGCGTCGCGCCATCCGCCGCGTCGGCGACCGGGGCTATTAAGCTGTTGAAAAACTGATTTTATTCCCGCCGGAGTAAATATTGAGGCCGATCACCGGAATCTTCCTCTCTCGGCAGAGCAGGAGCAATCGGTAACAGGTCAAACGCGGCGATTATTTTACCCGCTCCCAGGCGAAGACCGAGGTGTTGCTGGTGCCGTCGGGATTGTAATGCACCCAGGCCTGCTCGAAGCGATCCTTGTCCTTGAGGGTGAGGGTCAGCCCGCCCATGTGGGGGTCCTGCGGCGTCTTCATCCCGGTGGCGTCGACCATCTCGAAACGAATCTTGCCCTTGGCCGATTCGGTGACCTGCATGCGGGGCTGGTTGCCGAGCGCGCAGTAGTGGGTCATCATCACGCGGTCTTTATCTTGGAAGTAGACCGAAACCATCTCCTTGGGACTGCCGGCGAAGATAGTCTCTTCGAGGGCGGTCCCGCCCGAAGTGACCTTATAGACCAGCGTCGCCTCTTCCTTCTTTCCGTCCATCTCGATCTGCCCCTTCCAGGTGCCCTGGAGAGACTTGAGGGTCTCGAAGGGCGCGTCCGCGGGGGACTTTTTCGCCTTGGCCGCGAAGCCGGAGCCAAGCGGCAAGGCCGAGACGGCCAAGAATAAAATGAAGATAGAGAACCTTCTCATGGCGAACCTCCCGTTAAAATGAGCCCCGTGCGGCCCTTAGTTTAGAACTTAAACTTGGGGAAACAAGGAAATTTGTCGTCGCTCCGGGGGCACGATCGCGCCCTCCAACTCCAAGAGGCGCGCCTTGCGCTCCAGCCCGCCCGCATAGCCGGTCAGGGTCCCGTCGCTGCCGATGACGCGGTGGCAGGGGATCAGGATGGCGATGGGGTTGAGGGCGTTGGCCCGGGCGACGGCGCGAACGGCCCGCGGGTCGCCGAGGCGCCGCGCCAGCTCGGCGTAGGAAATGGTACTCCCGCAAGGAATGCGGCGCAGCTCTTCCCAGACCCGCCTTTGAAATTCGGTGCCCTCGGGGGCGAGCGGGATGTCGAAGTCGCGGCGCGCCCCCGCGAAATATTCTCCTATTTGGAGGGACAAGGACGAGGCCTTGGAACTAACGACGGGACTAGCAGAGCTTGATTCCGAATCCGACGGCATAAACTCGAGTCTTAGAAGATTCCCCTCCGGAGAGTACTCGACACTCATCACGCCCAGGGGTGTCGAAATATAATCTTCCCGAACAGGCATTAGACTTTTTCGCGTCATTGAGACATCCTCACCTACAGATGAACCCGATTTCCCAAAATAGTCAAACCCCGGTGGGCCCGGTGAGGACCTTGGAATTTTTCTACGAGTTCGCCAGCACTTATTCCTACCTGTCGGCGCTGCGCATCGAATCGCTCGCCCGAGCGCGCGGGATCGAGGTGCGCTGGCGCCCCTTCCTGCTGGGGCCGATCTTTAAAGAGCAGGGCTGGACGGATTCGCCCTTCAATCACTTTCCGGTCAAGGGCCGCTACATGTGGCGCGACCTGGAGCGGCGCGCGGGGCGCTACGGGCTGGCCTTCCGCAGGCCTTCGCAGTTTCCGCGCAACGGCCTGCCGGCCGCGCGCATCGCGCTGCTCGGCGCCGGCGAGGGCTGGGCGCCGGAATTTTCGCGCCGGGTCTACGCGGCGAATTTCGTCGAGGACTTGGACATCGGCCGACTTGAGGTCTTATCCCCGCTGCTTGCCGGCCTGGGCCTAGAACCCGCGGAGGTCTTGAAGCGCGCCGAGGCCGAGGCAAACAAGGCCGCGCTGCGCGCGCAGACCGAACGGGCGAAGTCGCTGGGCATCTTCGGGGCGCCTTCCTTCGTGGTCGGCGAAGAGCTGTTTTGGGGCGACGACCGCCTGGAGGATGCTTTGGCATGGTGCGAACGACCTTAGACCCGCAAACCTTAGAAGAGATCTCTCAACGGACGCTCGCCGACTACGAGGGCCGCGCGGCGGATTTTTGGGAGGGCACGAAGGACCACGACGTCCGGCAGAACATCCAGGCCCTCTTGGAGGCGCTGCCGCCGAAGGAGCGCTACGACATCCTCGACTTCGGCTGCGGCCCGGGCCGCGACCTGGCCGCCTTCGCCCGCCTTGGCCACCGCACGGTCGGCCTGGAGGGCTGTCCCGCCTTCTGCAGAATGGCGCGCGAGCATTCCGGCTGCGAGGTGTGGCAGCAGGATTTCTTGAAATTGGAGCTGCCGGCGGAGGGTTTCGACGGGATCTTCGCCAACGCCAGCCTCTTCCACGTCCCTTCCCAGGAACTGCCGCGGGTCCTTCGCGAGTTTTGGACCAGCCTGCGCCCCGGCGGGGTCTTGTTCTCTTCCAATCCCCGCGGCCAAGACGAGGGCTGGCAGGGCGGCCGCTACGGCACCTTCATGGAATTCGAGGCCTACCGCCGCTACCTCGAGGCCGCCGGCTTCACGGTGCTGCGTCATTATTACCGCCCCGCCGGCAAGCCCCGGCACGAGCAGCCCTGGCTGGCGGTGGTGAGCCGGAAATAAATTCTACTGGGGAGATTTCAGGCGATACAGGACGTGGCGTCGCAGCGGATGCCCCTCGGGCAGGCCGGGGTGGTCGAAGTCTTCGGCGGGGTCCCACCGCATGCCCAGGCGCTCCATCACGGCCCGCGAGCGGAGATTGGCGGGGACGGTAAAGGAAACCAACTCGGGCAATCGCAGGGTGTCGAAGGCGAAGGCCGCCGCGGCCCGCGCCCCCTCGGTGGCGAGGCCTTGGCCCCAATACGCGGGGTCCAGCCGCCAGCCGATCTCGGTGCAAGGCGTGAAGTGGGCCTGGAAGCTCGGGTGGGAGAGGCCGATGAATCCGATAAAGGCGCCGCTCGACTTCAATTCCGCCGCCCAGAAACCGTAGCCCCAGGCGTCGAAGCGCGCGCGGATCGCCGCGGCCACGGCGTCGCTCTCCTCGCGGCTCAGCGTTTTCGGAAAAAACTCCATGACGCGGGGATCGGCGTTGAGCCTCGCGAAGGGCTCGAGGTCGGAGTCCTTCCAGGGGCGCAGCCGCAGCCGCGGCGTCTCGAGCGACACGACGAGCTCTTTCACCCCGCCTCCCCTCCCTTCCCCGCCGCCGGCCGCTGCGAGCGAAAGAAGCGCCAAGCCATCAAGATGCTGGCGAGGGCCAAGACAATCGCCAGCCCCTGCGCGAAACTGGCGCCGAGCAGGAGCGAGCGCAGCGAGGCGCCGGTCAAGGCGCCCTCGTCCAAGAGCTTCGGGTCGAAGCCCTTGGAAAATCCCAGCTGGGCGATGGTGTTGGCGGCGGCCGGTCCCAGCGCGCTGCCGAGGGCCGTGCCCAGCTGCAGGGTCGAGCCGGTCACGCCCCGCGGGTAGGCCTCGGCGAGCTGCATGGCGGCGGCGCTGTAGATCGAGGTGGCGACGCCCATGCCTAAGCCGACCAAGGCCCAGAGGCCGTAGGCGAGCAGCACCTCGCTTTGGGTCCACAGGACCGCCAAGAGCATGGCGAGGGACGCGACGATGAGCAGGGTCCCCCACTTCGCGAGCGGCGTTCGCGTCGCCCGCTTGGCCGCGACGAAAAATCCGCCGCCGCTCCAGGTGAGCGAGGCCAGGGTGAGGCTGAAGCCCGCGGCCAGGGCGTTCAGGCCCCAGACGCCTTCCAGCAGGAGCGGGACGTAGATGCGCGCCGCGCCGAAGCAGGCCCGCACCAAAATCACCGCCAGGAAGATTGCGCCGAGCGGCTTGGCGAGGCTGAAGGCGTCGGCGGGGATGAAGGGATTGGGGTGGCGGCGCTCGTGCCAGACGAAGACGGCCAAGGCCGCCACGGCGACCCCCCATTGGATCAGGTTCACCGGCCAGACCGAGGTGAAGGCCTTGAGGGAGAAGCCGGCTAGGACGCTGAACAGGATGGGGCCCAAGAGATTCATCTTGGCTGCGGGCCCCGCGGCGGCGGCCGGCGGCGTCGGCGGCAGCATGCGAAACACGAGGGCGCCGATGATCAGCACCAAGGGGATGTTGATCCAAAAGACCCAGGGCCAGGCCGCGCGCTCGAGGAGCTGGGAGGCGAGGAAGGGGGCCAGCAGGCCGCAGACCACGAAGACCGGCGAGATCAGGCCCAGCGGCTTGGCGCGGTGCTGCGAGGGATATTGGGTGGAGATGATGGCGAAGGGCAGCGCGGTGATCCCGCCCATGCCGAGTCCCTGCAGGACCCGCGCGCCGACGAGCAATTTCATCTTCGGCGCCAAGGCCGCGGCGACGGAACCGAGGAGGAAGAGTCCCAGGGCTAGGAAGATGACGTTGCGCAATCTCCAGCGCGAGGTGAGGTGGCCGAAGATGGGAATCGCGGCGAAGCTGGCCAGCCCGAAGGCGCCCACCGTCCAACCGTACCAACCGATGCCGCCGAGGCTGGCGAGGATTGTCGGCATGGCCGTCCCCACCATGATGCTGTCCATCGCGTCGACGGAGACGAGGAGGACGATGACGGTCGTGAGGCCGAAGAGATTGTTGGAATTAGGCTGGGCTTTCACGAAGCAGGCTCCGGGATGTGGGGCTTGGAGGCTGGTTCAGGGTATTTTGAAAAGGTTCGGGAGGCAAGGGATACGATTTTGCTGCGGACCGGCGCGGCACGACCCGCCGCCGAAGTATTCATAAGGACACAGGATACATTCATTCTCGGCTTGCATGAGACGTTCCCCAAGCCTACCATTTTAATACCTTGCGTTGTTGAAGGGATCTGTAGGCCTAAACATGGCACCAAAGATGTCCCCCAAAGAGATCGCTCAACCCGCCTTGATCGCCCGGCATGAATTATTCGATGCCGGCAAGCGATTGCGCCAAAAGACCTCCCGAAAGTCGCAAGCGACATACCAGGTTCATGCCTCACGCCCCGACCCCGTCGATATCTTGACCAAGTCCAGCAAAGGCCGTCTTCCCGAGCTGATCCCCATTCGATACGGTCGCATGCTCGCCTCTCCCTTCACCTTTTACCGGGGCGCCGCCGCGATTATGGCGGCGGATTTGGCGCACACGGCCCGCAACGGAATCACCCTGCAGGCCTGCGGGGACTGCCACCTGCTCAATTTTGGGGGATTCGGCACCCCGGAACGCCGGGTGATTTTCGACATCAACGACTTTGACGAGACTCACCCCGCGCCCTGGGAGTGGGACCTAAAGCGCCTGGCGGCGAGTTTCGTCATCGCGGGGCGCAACAATGGATTGTCGAAGCCTCAATGCCGCGAGGCGGCCCTGGCGACCGTTCGATCCTATCGGGAGCGCATGCTCGAGCTCGCCGAGATGAATGTGCTGGAGGCTTGGTACGCTTCGATAGACGCCAAGGCCTTGATCGAAACCACCCAGGACCCGGAAATGCTCAAGTTGAGACGCAAGCGCTTGAAGAAAGCCGTCAGCAAGACCTCCGCGGAGGCGGATTTTCCCAAATTGGTGGAGGAGAAGGACGGCCGAACCCTGTTCAAGGACGACCCGCCCTTCATTTACCACGCGGATAAAAAGAAATTTCCCGATATCGCCCGTCGCGTCCATGACGGCTTCAAGATGTATCGGGACTCCCTGCCGCACGAACGGCGGATCTTGTACGACCGCTATTCACTCGCCGACGTTGCGATCAAGGTGGTCGGCATCGGGAGCGTGGGGACGATTTGCATGGTAGCCTTGTTTCTTTCGCAGGAGGGCGACCCCCTCATTTTGCAAATCAAGGAGGCGCGGTCCTCAGTTTTGGAGCCCTACTCCGGGAAGAGCCCATTCAAAAATCACGGACAACGGGTGGTGGTCGGGCAGCGCATCATGCAGGCGGCCAGCGATATTTTCCTGGGATGGGCCCGTTCGAGCCGGGGCAAGGATTTTTACATTCGGCAATTGCGCGACTTCAAGCTGAAGCCCTTGGTGGAGATCTTCAACGCCCAGCACCTGGCGGAGTACGGCGGGGCCTGCGGTTGGGCGCTGGCCCGGGCCCACGCGCGCTCCGGAACGGCGGCGCTCCTTTCCGGCTACATGGGGAAAAGCGACGTCTTGGACGAGGCCGTGGCGGATTTCGCGGAGGCCTACGCCGACCAGAACGAGCGGGATTACGGATTGTTCAAAAAGGCGGTTCGGGCGGGGAGGATTGAGGTGGTGGTGGAGCGGTGAGGACACATAATTGCCTGCAATTACTTATTTTCACATCAACTCCCTGAGTTTAACCCCCAATTATTTCACCACCCTAACACCCTACCCCCTCCTTTCATTACTTGATTTGTATGTAAATATATATACAATCCTCAAATGAAAAAACGGGAGGTGGAAAGAAAGCTTAAAGCATTCGGCTGGTGGCTAAAAAGGCAAGGTGGAAACCACGAAGTTTGGACGAATGGCGATATGGAAGAACCGGTTCCTAGACATAGCGAGATCGGAGAAATCCTCGCAAAGAAGATCTTGAAGAAGGCGGAGAACAATCCGCCCAAGGGGAAATAGGAGGTCCTATGTATTTTACGGGTAAGCTGCAAAAGGATGGCAAGTTTTGGATGGTCGAAGTCCCCGAACTGGACTTAGCGACGCAAGGCAGAAGCAAAAAGGAAGCCCTAAAAATGATCGCCGATGCGATCGAGACCCTGGCAAACAAGAACGGTTTTAAGGTTATCGTGGAGTCCACAGGCCCAAAGGATTTTCTTGTATCTTCCAACGAGCCGGCTCGTTTGATGGCGCTATTCCTCAAACGGCAAAGAGAAGCCAAAAATCTGTCGGTTCGCGAAGTCGCCAAGGCGATGGATTATACGGCACATGGGGCATATGCCCAGTATGAGACGGGGCGATCCATGCCTGGAATCGATTTCATCGATCGTTTTGTTAAAACGGTCAATCCGAAGTCCGGTCTATGCCTGACCATTGTGAGGCGCTAAAAAAAAACCGCCTTTCGGCGGTTTGGTGTGGAGCTGGCGGCTATGGAATAACCATCATAAGTCATTGTAATTAATAAATTTTATTTATACGATTTTAAATATTGCCCCCAATTATGCCCCCGGCCTGCCTCGTTACCCCTCACATTTTGTTTCATAAATCCCCGTCAATCGACCCTTGCAAGTAATATCAATTTTGATACTATGCAGAAGTGGGCAACAACAAGAAACTCCTGGCAAAACTTGAAAATGAAACGATCAAAAAAGCGGAACTGGAGACGCTCCTAAAGCGGGTTGGCTTCAACAAAATAGGCGGAAAGGGCTCTCACGAAGTATGGTTTCGAGCCGGTTTCGACCCAATAACGATAGCGACTCACAGCAAAGAGATTAAGCCGTACCAGCAAAAGCAAGTGAAGGCGGTCCTGAAAAAAGGAGGGCTGTTATGAAAGCAAAAAAGAAAAGCGGATACAAATACGGGGTGAGAATCTACTGGTCTCCGGAAGATGACGCCTATATCGCGGAGGTCCCCGAACTTCCGGGCTGTGCCACGCACGGAACGACCTTTGAAGAAGCGGCTCGCAATGCCGAAGATGCCATCGAGTCCTGGATCATGGGCGCCAAGGCGGCGGGAAATCCCATTCCGGAGCCGGTAGCCACGAAGAAATATTCAGGAAAGTTCATGACACGCATCCGACCTCAGATTCATAAGGCCCTGGTCCTCAAGGCTGAAGGCAACGGCAAGTCGTTGAATCGTCTCGTCGAGGAGATTTTGGAGAAATCGGTCGGTTAGATGAATCAGACGTACCAAAAAGGAGTCAAAGCCGCCATTCACGAAACTGCAGGCGATCTTCATGAAGCCGGCATGATCGACAAGCAAACAATGCGCCGCTTTGACGAATCGTGCCTGACGCCCATCCAGCCCCTGACGCCGAAGAAGATCAAGGCGCTTCGCCAGAGGGAACATGTAAGCCAGGCAGTCTTCGCCAATTATCTGAACGTCACGATAAGCCTGGTTAGCAAGTGGGAGCGCGGAGAAAAGCGCCCTTCTGGCCCGGCCCTTAAATTACTTTCACTGGTTGAGAAATACGGCATCAGTGCGGTCGCATGATTCAGAAAGAATACCCATGAGATACTTAAAGACGGAACATAGTGGTTCAAAGAAAGGCCGCGGCGCTTTTCGGGGTCCCAGGCAAGAAGCCAAGCAACTCAGTCGGAAACATAGACGCATCGACGACAAACTGACTCATCAACGGTTGATCGAGCTTGGACTCGAAGCTCCAAAATCTCGGAGCAAGAAAAAGCCCAAGGGGGAGAATGCTCCGGAATATTTTATCGGCGAGACGATTTACATCCATCCTCGTAGGGAAAAAGAAGCGGGGCTTCTCGAAGTTCGACTGGTGGATTGCATTTCTCCTTCCCGACGGTCGGAGGACTACACCTATTTTGGCATTGTTCAACGAACGACGAAGCGAAGCTGGGATTATCTCGTCGGACATCTTCGACAAATCGAAACCGATACTTATTTTGGGGACGAAATTATCGGAAAGGATCCTGCCGGCTTCGAAATTGCCTTGAAACACAAGGCATAAAAATAAGAACCTACGCAGTCAACAAGGACAATTCCTATGGAATGGTGGGAAATCATGCGCTCGGTGGTCCAAGCAGTCTTACTTTGGCTGATTATGAGCGCCGCCTATTGGTTTCCCATTACAAAAATAAAAGAGGAAAGTGAAAGCCCTCCATCCGTTCTAACGATATTCATTCTTACGCTTGCGATTATCCTCATCATAAGTTTCTTCGCGCCAGGCTTACTTGGGATTCATGAGGAACAAAGAATGGGATTTCGAATTAAAACCTTTTTGATTTTATTCATTCCAGCAATACTGGGAATTCGTACCGGATATAAACAAATACATGGGCAACTAACTCTATGAGTTTTTCAATAGAAAGGACCATCTTTCAGCAGGATTTTTGTTAGCCTAATTCACATAAGGACAATCGCAGGCGCAGTTTTAATTTAGAAATACCTGGATCATCCGTCTATCAATCCGGAGTCCGATAAATAGGCGTCAACAAATATAGTTAAATCTCTTTGAAGATCTCTCACCTGTGCAATGAGAGCTTTAAATCCATCCTCAGTTCCATTTGCGGTTTTAAAAATGATTCTAGCAATGAGATCGTCAGCATATCGATAATAAGTTTCTCCATAAGTTTCTCCTGCATAAATAATTGCAGGAAGTCCTTCTTTAGAATCATTTGTAATTTGGTTTTGGAATTTTTCATACGGATAATGAAAACAGGCATCATCTCGCAAGTCGGCAAGTTCCTTTTTAAAAAAACATTGAGGATCGTTAGGGTCAGAAGCTTTACACAAAACTTCGTAAACTCGTTTTTTTTCTCCCTCCCAGTTAAGAATAATTTTTCTCGCAATAGGGTCCTGGACAAGTTTTCTAAAAGCATTCAATCCTTCTTTTAGGTGACCACAAACCAGACGAACAAAATATAAATTGTAACCTCTAGAATCCTTATCAAAACCAATTACTGGAACATTTGGTGGCGGAACAATATCGGCAATCATGCAACGGTTTGCTCGTTGAATATCGTTAATCGCTACCATTAACCTTATCAAATCTATATGAGAAGGTTGGCTAGCATCGATTTTCAATTTTACCTCAGCAATATTCATGGAGAATTAGGCAACAGCCAATAAGAGATGTTTCACCCTCCTGTAGTTGACCGCGTCTGTGTCTATGCCCATCTCCCTACCCGCCACAATCTTCTGATTGGACCATGAGACCAATAACCTTTTCCTGTGGCATCATAAACAACTGCTACATATTTTTGAGGGTTAATGCTTCCTAGCTTTTTGACTTCATCTTCAACTATCACATAGTCGTGAGCTTTTCCTTCAGTAAGGTCTACAGGCCTCACCGCCGTGATAGAATCAAGACAAACCACATACTTGTGGTCAATCGTCCGCGGCATTAATAGGGCTGCTTTCGTTATAGTGGCCGATCTCCTTCCTTCGTTACAGACTGAAATCAAAATAAGATCTTTATCTCCATAAGGGCTGACCGGCCCAGCTCTCCATCCGCCCTTCACTTTCACCTTGATGTGTACTCTGTCGTAGTAAAAATCATAAATCTTCAGGATGGCAAGGACAGTTGAAAGCCCGGCTCCCCAATACCCCAACAGTTTTTCAACGTTGAAATTCACTCGGATAAATTAAACGGCTAAAATTGTTAGAGTCAATAACATCCTCTAAATAGCATGACACTCATCACTACCCCCATTTCAGGCGTTTCATATTTTTCCATTACAATCGCTAGGTTTCTCATTCAAACCAGAAATATACACAATATCATCATTGATCCGACTGATGGAGTCAGCAACAAGCAAGAGAAGATCCTGCAAAGCTTGCGAGTCCGGATTACCGGGCGATATGTCCTCTAGGAATTTTTTGACCGTGCGTAGTGTGCTCAGGCTCATTTCGGCAATATCGCCCACCGCGGTGGCCATCGCATTCAGCTTAGGGGTTGGAAAATTGGGGGTAATCAAACACTTCCATATTGCTTGAGGACACAATAAGCGGGCCCCGGTAATTTCCCGGAGCCCGCTTGACTTTGAACAATTAGACCTTCTCAATTTCTGGAGTCGAAGCGACCTTTCCAGCAGCTCTTTGCAGTACATCTTGTGCAGCTTGCTCAACTTCATGAGCTTTGCGGGCCTCGTCTGCCAACCTAAAAATGTATTGGATATCATCTTTCACGCGATAGATGGTGGAGCTGACAAGTTCAATTATGAAACGGAGCCTCTTTTCAGCATCCAGAAATCCATTCAGGCTGTATGTCTCATCCAAGTAAATCTCCAAAAGGTCTAATGAAACCCCTGAAGACGGAGGTTCGAATTTCGAACTAGATCGGGATAATTCGACCGATTTTCATACCTGCGTCTTTTTTATATTTTTTTATTCCTAAAAAAGAAAACCCACCAAATAGGTGGGTTTTTTGTGGAGCTGGCGGGAATCGAACCCGCGTCCGAAGACCTTCGATACATGCTTCTACAGGCTTATTCGGTGTATTTATTCTTATCCAGTTCGACCCCGCCGACAGGATCGTCCCTGGACCAGCCTAAGAGTTGTTTCGCTCACGCCGTCCTAAGCACCGGCGCTCGCTAGCCCAAGTAATGACGCCCTGACCCCGCTTATGGGCGCGACGGGGGGGACGGCTTAGCTAAGCGGATTAGGCCGCTAAGGCGAGGGGAGCAACGCTCTTGCGAGCGAAGTCCACCTTGATCACATTGCTGTTGGCAATTGTGGTTTTGCATAGTTTTGACGAGGTCCATACTCCTCGGCCTGCCACAGGCACCTCCGAATCTCCGTCGAAGCCATGTCAGCCCCTATTCGCCGGGCCGGAGCAAGTCCGTCCCGGCTAAAGCCCAGGGGGCGGGCTCCGCCCTCCCCCTTCAACCCCCAGCGGTTAAGGTACCTTCATCATTAACAGCATGGGGAATACATCGACGAATCAAAAGAGCTTGCCATCATTGTAAAAGACCGAACTAAAACCTCTTGAGCGACTTCTGCACCCGCTTCAGCTCGCGGTCGCTCTCGCGCTTCTTGATCGTGTCGCGCTTGTCGTGGGCCTTCTTGCCCTTCCCCAAACCCAACTCGACCTTCACGCGGCCGTTCTTCAAATATAAGCTCATCGGGATCAGGGTCAAGCCCTTCTCCTGGATTTTTCCTTGGAGGCGTTCCAGCTCCTGGTGTTTCATCAACAACTTACGCTGCCGCGTCGGCTCGTGGTTGAACTGGTTCGCCGCCTTGAAATGCGCGATGTGCGCGTTGGCCAGCCACAGCTCGCCGCGCTGGAAATGCGCGTAGGCGTCCGCGAGGTTGCCGCCGCCCTCGCGCAGCGACTTCACCTCGCTGCCCAGCAGGGCGATGCCCGCCTCGAACTTCTCCAAAATCTCGTAATTGAATCGTGCCTTGCGGTTCTCGCAAAGCGGCTTTCCGCCCATCTTGGACCTCGGGGCGCAAAAACATCAGAGATATCGGGGAAAGTCAATCGCGGGGACCCAGGACGAAGGTCTTCACCTGCCCGCCGACGCGGTCGAAGGTGGCCCACTCCCAAAAGGCCATCTGGTTGAGCTCGAGCGTGTCGGCGACGATGGGCCCCAAGTCGACCGAGCGGACGCCCGCCAGATAAGGCTGCAGCTCGCCGCCCTCGGCCCTGCGGTTCAACGGGATCATCACGGCCTTGGCGCCGCGCTCGTTGGAGTCCAGCACCACGAAGAAATAGGGATACCTGTCCTGATTGACATACTTCATCGCGACCGGACTGACGGTGATCCCTTCCAACGACAAGGGCGTCATGTGGTTCTCGCCCGAGACCAAGTCGCGGCTGAAGAACAAGATACGGTTGGCGGCGGGATCCAAGACCGCCATCTGCGCGCGCTCCTGCGTCACGGCCAGGATATAAAAATCCCTCAGGGGCGTCGCCTGGCGGTGGATCACGCCTTCGAAGGCGGGGATATCGCCCTGCCCCTCTTGAGAATACACCAACTGAAAATCCGCCGTCGGCTCGTTCTCGCCCACCCCGCCGGAGACACCGAAGGGCTGCGGCACCCGGAAGCCCTCGCCGGGCGGACGGTATTGCCCGATGGAGCGGGAAAAGGAGATGGGGCGCGTCAGGGAATTGGACTCGACGGTATCGACGCATTGGGTCTCGAAGCTGTCCGCCTTGACCTCGTATAAAGACGGCTCACCCTTCGGCACCTCCAGAAAAACTTCCATCGTGGAGCCGCCGCGCATCGACTTGATCGAGGCGGGAAACACGATCTGCGTCATTGGCCGCTTCGAATCACGGTGCACAATCACCAAAGTATTCTTCATCGCCACCGAGATATAAGTAATGTTGCCGATCTTGTCGGCATTGATCGCCTGCAAGTCGTCCTGGGTCCCGGGAAGTTGGAACAACTCCTGCACCGCACCGCCCTTTTGCGCCTTGATCGTCAGCCATTGCCCTTCGGGGGCCTTGTAGGTCTCCGCAAGATCCACCTGCGCGTTCGGATTTCCGGGACAGCTCGCCGCGACGGCCGGCGGCAGGGTCAACTTCGGCGCCCCCTCGACTTCTTGGGCGCGGGCGGTGCCGAAAAACAGGTCGGTCCAACGGAAGGCAAATGCGGATTCCTTGCGCGGCTCGGCGCGGCGTCCGAAGATGATGTAGCCGTCGCTCGTCGTCGACATGCTTTTGATGGTGGCGGTGGCGCCGCTGACGACGCCGCCCTCGACGGGGACGGTCAACAGCAGTTCGGCGCTGACGCAGGCGTCGCCGCTCGCGACGCAGATACCGATCTTCTCGCCGGTGGCGGCGATCACCGAGCACTCGCCCGCCAGACCGAAGGCGCCCGCCCCGTTGGCGTTGCAAATGGAGGTGTTGCCGGGAACGGCCTGCGCGCTCGGCACCAGCCAATCGCTCCAGTGCGGGGCCGCCGCGATGTGGCGGCCGTAGACGGTCAGCTTGACGCGCGCGTTGGCCGGCACCGCGCCCGCGGTGCCGCGGCACTGCACCGTCGGACCGGGGACGTTTTCGCAGCTCACCAGGCCTTTGTTGATGATGCTGGGCGCGGGCAAGGACATCGGGCCCGCGGCGTAGTTGCCGCTCCCGTCCATCGGACCGCCGGCCATTCCCTCGGCGCCGGGGCCCGCGCCGCCGCTGCAGGCAAGCAGGGCGGCCAGGATCAGGGCGCCGCAGAACGCGGCGACGCCATGGATGCGGGGAAATTTCATCGCTTATTCCTCATCCTCTTCCGTCGCAGGGGCCGGAGCGGCGCCGTCCCGGAGGTAGAATTGTACCGGCACACCCTCCGTCAGAAGATGCGCGGGCAGCTGAATCTGCAAATTTTCGCGCTGCGTGCGTACGCGGCGGATCTGCCAAGTGCCGTCGTTGTAGGCCCAGCCGGCGCCGGCCTCGCTGGTGTCCCGGCGCAACGAGGCGGGGCTGGCGCCGCCCAAGTCGGTGACGCTCGCCGTGCGGACGGGGCCGACGTTGCCGTCCACCCAGGCGTAGGGGATCGCCACGAACTTCGAGCCCTGCTCCGACACGTCGACGAAGACCAGCTCGCGGGTCTCGCGGTTGACGTTGAAGAGGTGCGGGCGAAAGACACTCAGGTTGCCGGTTCCCAGCGACAGTCCCTCGAGGGCGATCTCCTGCACTGGATCCGGCTCGCCGCCCAGGACGAGGACGTCGGCGTCGGGCATGAAGTGCTTCACGATCTTGATGTTCTTCTGCGCGGCGTTCAGGACCGCGACCCAGACCCAGTTCTGCTCGACCTTGAGGATTCGGGCCTCCAGTGGCGTGTTGGAAGGCGGCAGCAGCGGCCAGGGCTGATTACGAAAGGCCGTGCTGCCCGGGACGTGCCGGCCCAGCATCACCTGGTAGACGCCCGGCTGCTTGTAGACCACCATCGTGAAGGTTTCGCTTAAGCTGTCTGACGAGGTGACGTTCTCCGTCCCCTTCAACCAATCGAGGGCGGGGTAGCAGCCCGTGCCTTCCGGCGCCTTCTGCCTCAGATCAACATAGTAAAGATTGTGCGCAACGCCGGTGGGGGCATTGACGACGGCGACGAATCGATCTCCCTGATCCAAGATAGAAACGACGTCGCCCGGGAAGCTATAGGCCCACACGATGCGCGGCGAGGGCTGCGTCTCCACGACGTGGACGCGGTTCTTCACCGCAACCAGCAAGACCGGCTGGCCGGTGCGCGGGTGGCGCAGGCTGACCACCGAGCGGATGTCGCTCTGCTGGCAATTGTCGAAGGTAACGGCGCGTATCGAAGGACCGCCGCCGCGTTGGGCCCGGAACAGGTCGCACTTCGGGACAGGAGCCGTGCCGACGGCCTCCAGGATCTCGAAAGACGTCAGGTCCCCGCAAAAGATGGGGGTGTAGGGACGCAGCGCCTCTTGGGCCCGCGCCTCCGGCACGAACCAGGAGGCGACGAGACGACCCAACCTAAAACTCTTCGGCATGAGCCGCGAGTGCCAACTGTCACCCTGCGGGTCGATCACTAAGTTCTTCATCGTCCCGGAATTGCCGTCCACCACGCCACCCTCCGGCGGCAGCTTGTAGAGACGGAAGGAGCCGCAGACGCCGTTTTCCTTGGGGCAGATCTCGACGGACTCGCCCGCCTCGCCGGCGCGGGTCACCGACCACACGCCTTGGGCGTCGGCGACGGTAGTGAAGGTGTCGCGGGGCACCGCCGCAGCGGGGGCGAAGATGCGAAATTGAATCTCGGTGTTGGGAAGGACCGACTGAGAGGTCCCGCGGCACTCGAAGTTGGGGCCGGGGGTGTTGGTGCAGGAGATGCTGGTCCAGGTGACAGGCGCGTCGGGCGCCACGATGCTGGGCGCCGGCAGGGACACCGGCCCCGCGGCGAAATTCCCGCCGCCGTCCAAGGCGCCGCCGGCGCCGGCGGCAGGACCGCCCGCACCGCCACAGCCCCAAAGCAGGGCGGCCAGAAAGAACCCCAAGATGTGCCACATGTTCCGCTTCATTCCCTACGCTCCAAAATACCCTCGCGCCCCCGCTCGGATAACCTTAGCAGGCCTGATTCCCCTGTGAAAGCCTCGGCTTGTGGCCAGGCTCCGAAGAGGAGGCCCTTCCCTTAAGAAATTGTTCTATTTTATAGAATTTTGATAGTCGGGTCGGGGGACAGAAATGTATAATTTCTGTAATGACGGTGCGGGTAGGATTAACAACCCCCTGATTTTTCATTACATTTAAGGCCGTGTGCCCGACGGCCCCCGTAAGAAAAAGATTTCTTCCAATATATTATCGCCCCGCCGGGGCCCGGAGTTGCGGAATGCAGACCATCGACAAGGATTACCAGGTGCTGAAAACCCTGGGCCAGGGACTGGCCGGCGAGGTCTACTTGGTCCAGAAGGGAAAGCAGAAGCTGGCCCTCAAGCTGCTCAAGCAGGCCATCGCCAACCTCAACCCACAGGAGGCCGCCGCCCACTTCAAGGCGGAGTTCTCCCTCTTAAAGCAGCTCTCCCACCCGCACATCGCCAAGATCGTCGACTTCGGCACCGACGAGGCGACGGGACGCCACTATTATACGAGCGAGTTCGTCTCCGGCGGCAACCTCTACGACGCCACGCGCGGCCTGCCGCCCGAGCGGCTCGAGGAATTTTTCATCCAGGCCCTGCGCGCGCTCGAATACCTGCACACCCATCGCATCCCGCACTTCGACCTCAAGCCCGAAAACCTCCTGCTGCACGAGGGCGAGCAGGTGAAGATCATCGACTGCGGCATGGCCGGCTTCCGCCCGCGCGGCCAGCTCGCGGGGACGCCCGCCTACATGGCGCCCGAGATCGTGCTGGGCAACAGCCCCGACACCCGGGCGGACCTCTACAGCCTGGGCGTCACCTTCTACGAATGCGCGACGGGGAAGAACCCCTTCGCCGCGAAGGCCCTAAGCGAGATGCTGCGGCGCCAAGAAAGCCTGACGCCGCCGCCCGCCCATGAGGCCAATCCGCAAATTTCGCCTGCCTTCTCCGAGACCCTCGCCCAGCTGATGAAGAAGAATCCCGCCGAGCGCCCCGCCACCGCGGGCAACGCCCTGCGCCTGCTCGCCCGGCTCTCCGGGAAGAAGATCTCGCTCGAGACCGAGGCGACCTCGCTCAGCTACCTGCCCAACGAGACGCAGCTGATCGGCCGAGCCGGGGAGATGAAAAAATTCCAGGCAGAGTTCGACCAAGTCTTCCGCCAGGGCGGAGACGGCGCCCAAGCCCGCTTGGTCGCGGTGAGCGGCGCGGAGGGCCTGGGCAAGACGCGGCTGCTCAAGGAGATCCGGTTTCAATCGCAGCTCGCCGGTGTCCGCACGCAGAACTTGACGGGCGCCGAGCTGCCCGAGATCCACGAGTCGAGCTGCCTGATCTACGACGACTTGAGCGCCGCCGAGCTGCGCAAGCTGGCCTTAAGCCTGCTCAGCCTGAAGCGCCCCGTCCTGGCGGTCGCGGCGACGCGCGAGGAGCTCGGCGAGCTGCCGGGCGCGACCGTGCTTCCGCTGAAACCCTTCGGCAAGGCCGAGGTCCGCGACTACCTCGCGGCCCTGACCGCCCTGCCCCAGCCGCCCGAGGCCTTGGTCGACGAGCTGCTGCGCCGCAGCCAGGGCTCGCCGCGCTTCCTGACCGAGCTGCTGGAAGAGCTGATCCGCCGCGGCGCCCTCTTCGACGAGAACGGCCGCTGGAGCGCCGAGACCCTCGAGGACTTGGGCATCGACTTCTCGACCGCGCGCGCCTCCGAGACCCTCGAGGCCGCCCTGGCCCAGGATTTCTCCAAGCTGGACCAGCCGGCCCGCGAGGTCCTGACCTGGATGGCCCTGCACCCCGAGCCCGTCTCCGCCGAGCTCTTGAGCGAGGTCTCGGGCGAGGAGGATCTCTTTTACTGGGTCTTGGAGCTGCTGAACCAAGGCTACCTGCAGCGCGACGAGTCCGCGCAGCGCTACCGCATCGCCAATCCCTACTTGAAGACCTGGCTGGAGCGGCAGACGCCGGAGGCCGAGGCGCGCCGGCGCCACGCCGCCTGGGCGAAGGCCTTCGCCAAGCGCGACAAGGAATCCGACGAGGCCCTCTACCATCTCGGCCGCTCCGGGGAGGGCGCCAAGGCCCGCGAGGCCCTCTTCGAACTGGCGCGGCGGCTGAGCCGCAAGGGGCTTTCCCAAGATTCGCTCGACAACCTGCGCCTGGCCGAGCCGCTGGCGGGGGACGACCTCGAGGCGGCGACCAAGATCCGCCTCAAGATCGGCGAGGAGCTGATCTCGCTCAACCGCGTCCCCGAGGCCCTCGCCCACTTCGACAAGCTGCGCGACGAAATCAAGAAATTGCCCAGCAGCGGGGACAACGTGAAGCTCAAGGTCTCCGCCTACGAGCACCTCGGCGCGGCCTACCTGCGCTCCCACGCCCTCGAGAAGGCCAAGGCCTCCTTCCACGCGGCCCTGACCCTGATGGACGAATTTCCGGGCGGCGACCTGGTGCGGCGGCTGGTCAACGAAAACTACCTGGGGCGCATCCGATTTTTGGAGGGCGACCTGAAGGAGGCGGAGGCGATCTTCGCCGAGAGTTACGCCCGACAAAAAAAGGAGCTGAGCGCCGAGCAGCAGCGCGGCGTCGTCAACAACGACTTGGGCGCCGTCCTGATGGCGCAGGGCAAGCACGCGGAGGCGGGGCGCTGGTTCACGGAAGAGCTGGAATTTCACGGGCGCAACAAGAACGAGGTCCTTCAGGCCCGCTGCCACTACCAGTTGGGCGAGATCCGCCTGGCGCTCAAGGATTTTGCCAAGAGCATCGAGAGCTTCCGCAGCTGCATCGAGCTGGCCAAGGGGCAGAAGAACTTCGAACTCCTGCTCCGCGCCTACAACGGCTTAGGCAACCTCCACCACCTGCGCCACGAGTACGCCGAGAGCTTGAAGTACTACGAGCGGGCCTTGGCCATCGCCCAGCGCATCCAAGACTTCCAAAGCCTGGCCGGGATCGAGACCAATATCGGCGGCATCCTCAACAACCTCGACCGGCCGCAGGAGGCCGTCAGCCACCTCAAGGTGGTCGTGGATCTGATCGGCTCGATGGGCTCGAAGGGCGCCTACGAGCAGTACTTCCTCTGCTCGGCCAAGCTCGAGCTGGGCGACGTCTACCGCCGCCTGCGCGACTACGAGGCCGCGGCGACCGCGCTGCGCGAGGCCTGGGAGCTGGCCGAGGCCCACGAATCGCTCGCCGCGCGCCGCTTCCCGATCCGCCTGACGCAGGCGAAGCTGCACGCCGACCAGGGGCAGGCCGACAAGGCCCGCGAGATCCTCGCCGCCCTGCGGAAGGAAAAGCCCGACGCCGAGCAGCAGATCGAGCTGACCAAGCTCGCCAACCTCCTCGAGAGCGGCGCCGCGGCCCGCGAGCCGGCGGTCACGCAGGCCGCGATCGAGGCCGGTCCGCGCGTCGCGCAGGGCTCGGTCTACTTCAGCCCCGTCGCCGAGAGCGAGTACGCCAAACTGCTGCAGCTCACCCGCTTCATCAACGCCGAGACCAACCTGGATTTCGTCCTGAAGAGCGTCCTGCAGTACGCCCTCGAGCTCTCCGGCGCCGAGCGCGGCCTGATCCTGCTGCTCGACGAGCGCGAGGCCCTCGAGGTGCGGGCCTCGATCAACACCGCGGTCAACCCCAACCTGACCGAGATCTCCTCGAAGGTGGCCGAGCAGGCCCTGCAGACGGGCGAGATGGTCGAGTCCGACGACGCCAGCCAGGACGGGCGCTTCAACGAGTACCAGAGCGTGATGATCCTCAAGCTGCGCTCCATCCTCTGCCTGCCGATCCACTCGCGCAACAAGACGGTCGGCGTCCTCTACCTCGACCACCGCTACCGGCCGGGCGCCTTCCGCAAGGACCGCTATCCCCTGCTCCAGGCCTTCTGCGACCAGGCGGGGATCGCGATCGAGAACGCAAAATTGTTCGAACAATACGAAAGGGCCCAGGCCGAGCTGAAGGCCCGCCTCGAGAAGGCGGAGGAAGAGGCCGGGCATTACCACGAATTGCTCGGCGAGGGCGCGGGCAAGCTGCCCACCAAGTACGCCTACGAGAACATCGTCGCCCGCAGCAAGCCGATGTACGAGGTCTTCAAGCTGCTCGACAAGATCACCGAGACCAACATCTCGGTGTTCATCAACGGCGAGACCGGCACCGGCAAGGAGCTGATTGCGAAGGCGCTGCACTACAACAACAAGCCGCGCGCCCAGGCGCGCTTCGTCGCGATCAACTGCGGCGGCATCCCGCCCAACCTGATCGAGAGCGAGCTCTTCGGCTACAAGGCGGGCGCCTTCACCGGCGCGAACAAGGACAAGAAGGGCCTGTTCGTCGAGGCCGACGGCGGGACCCTCTTCATGGACGAGGTCGCCGAGCTCGACATGGGGCTGCAGGTCAAGCTGCTGCGCGCCCTGCAGGAGGGCGAGGTGATCCCGGTCGGCGACTCCAAGCCGGTGAAGTTCGACGTGCGCGTGGTCAGCGCCAGCCACAAGAACCTCGAGGACCTGATCGCGAAGGGCCTGTTCCGCGAGGACCTCTTCTACCGCATCTGCCAGATCCGCATCCCCCTGCCGCCGCTGCGCGAGCGCCGCGAGGACATCCCGCCGCTGGTCGAGCGCTTCGCGGAGAGCTACGCGAAGGAGCACGGCCTGAAGAAGGCGCCCAAGGTGAGCGGGAGTTTGATGAAGCGCCTCTTGGAATACGACTGGCCCGGCAACATCCGCGAGCTGGAGAACACGATCCGCGTCGCCTGCGCCCTGGCCGAGGGCGGCGAGCTGACGCCCAAGGCCCTGCCGGAGAACTTCGGCAAGCGCAGCGCGGCGGCGCCGCGGCCCGAGGCGCCCTCGTCGACCGCTTCCGGCGCCAGCGCGCGCGCCGAGGAAGGGCCGACGGTAAAGATCGACGCCCACAACCGCTACGACACGCGGCGCACCTGGGAGGACTACGAAAAAGTGATCTTCGCCAAGGCCTACGCGGCGGCCGACTTCAAGCCGATCGGCGCGGCGCAATCCCTCGAAGTCTCGATGGCGACCTTCTACAAGCGGATCAAGGATTTCAACCTGAACGAAAAGGGCAACGCGCTCTACCAGGACGGCTTCGTCCTGACGGAAGGCAAATCGCTGCGCGATTATTTAGAGGATATCTTCTGGGCGGCCTACGTCGCCTCCGGGGAGAAGGCCTACACGGCCATCAAGTGGCTCGACGTGTCGCAGGGGCATTTCTACAACGTGCTGAAGAAGGCGAAGGAGCGGCACAAGTAGGGGCGAACCTTTCCTTTATTTCCCCCGCCGCACCACGAGGATCGCCCCGGGCAACACCTTCGGGCTCTTCAGCCCGTTCAGCTTGAGGATCTCCTGCGTGGTGGTGTCGTGCTTGCGCGCGATGGTGGTGAGATTGTCGCCGCGCTTGACCTTATACTTGACGACCTTCGCCTTGGCCGGGGCGGCGCTCGCCACCCGTGTCGAGGCCGGGGCCTTCGTGCCCGGATCGCTGACGACGATCTTGGTCCCAGTCAACAAGCCGTTGGCAACCTTCTTGCCGTTCCAGCGCTGGAGGTCGGCCACCGAGACGCCGTGCTGGGCCGCGACCTCCGAGAGGGTGTCGCCGCGCTTCACGGTGTAGAGCGGCGAAGATTTCGCCGCCGCGCCGGTGCGACCCTTGGGGGCGGCCACGGCCGGGGCCTTTTCGCCGTAAACCACCAGTTTGGTCCCGGACTTCAGCCCGCCCTTGAGGCGCTTGGGATTCCACTCCTTGAGATCCGCCACCGAGACGCCGTATTTCGTCGCGATGCCCGCGAGGGTCTCGCCGCGCTTGACCGTGTGATAGGAAGCGGCCTTGACCGGCTGGGCCGCGGCCGGCGCGGCGGCTTCGGCCGCCGGCGCGGAGGCCTCCGCGGCCTCGCCCGGGCTTAGGGCCAAATCGTCGGTCTTGCGGACGCCTTCCACCGCCTCGCGCAGCTGCGCGTCGCTGGGCGCCTCGGCGCTCGCCGGGGCGGGCGCCGCGCCGGCGGGACGGTCGTTGAAGGCCAAGGGCGTCTCGCGATTTGCGTTGGCCTTGTCGGAGGCACCTTCGACCGCGTCGGAAGGCCCGCCCGCGACCAACTCGCCGGGGGAATCTTTCTTCGGAAGGGCCGGCGCCTCGGGTGTCTCCGCAGCCGCCGGTTCCGCGCTGGCCCGCCGCGCCTCGCGGCCGGCATAGGGATCGCCCTCGATCGCGAGGTCGTCGTGACGCACGGGGGGCTTGGCCGCCTCGACCGGCGCGGCCGGCAAGGGCTCGCGCTGGGCGACCCGCAATTCCTCCTGCTCCGGCTTGGCCTTGTCCTTCTTCTTGTCCTTCTTGTTTTTCGCCTTCTCGTCGCCCGGACTGCCGAGCTTAGCGACGTTGATGCCGAAGCGTCCCTTGGCGGCGTGCGCGGCCGCGTCGTCACTCATCGAATCGCCGCGACCGCCGCGGCCCCGCGGGATGGTCAGGCGGCTGCCGGGATCGACTTCGTAGCGCGCGACAGTAAAGGTACGCTTCTGCCACTTGGCCTTGCCACGCTTGCCGTAGACCTTGACCTTCTCGGTGCGCTTCTCGTTGCGGACCTCGACGTCGCCCGGGTTGGCCTTGGCGATCTGGGCCTCAGAGACGCCGAACTTGTCGGCGATCTCGCCCAGCGAGTCGCCGCGCTGCACGACGTACTCGATGCTGCGCATGCGCTGGGAAGGGCTCAAGGCCGCGTACTTGCGCATGAACCGGTCGCGCGTGCCGCGCGGGATCTTGAGCGTATAGCCCGGGATGTGCGGCGGCGTCATGTCTTGCAAAAGCTCGGAGTTGAGCAGGCGGATCAGGTCGGGGTCGACCCCCGCACATTCGGCCGCGACCTCGAGGTCGGTGGGCGAGCTCATCTTTACTTTTTCGTAGTCGATGGGGGCCTGGTAGTTGACGTCGCGGAAGCCGTACTTCGCCGGATTGTGCCCGATGATGGCGGCCGCGAGGATCTTCGGCACGTAATCCTTGGTCTCTTGCCGCAGGTAGTTGCCGTCGGCCATGTCCCAGAAATTTCGGCCGTGCCGCGAGATCGCGTTGCGAATCTTGCCCGCGCCCGCGTTGTAAGCGCCGAAGGCCAGATACCAATCGCCGAACTCGTCGTAGAGATCTTTCAGGTGCTGCGCGGCGGCGTGCGTGGACTTTTCGACGTCGCGCCGCTCGTCGACATAGTAGTCGACGTTGAGGCCGTAGAGCGCCCCGGTCGACTTGATGAACTGCCAGGGACCCACTGCCGAGGCCCAGGAGTTGGCGCGGGTGTTGAACCCGCTCTCGATCATGCTCAGATAAACGATGTCCTTGGGCATCCCGTACTTCTTGAGCACCGCGTGCATGTAGGGGATGAAGCGGCCCGAGCGCGAGAGGTAGCGCTCGTAGTGGCCGCGCCCGCGGCCGGTGAAGTAGTCGATCCACTTCTGGACCCGATCGTTATAGGTCATCGGGATGTCGAACTTGCCCTCCTCGACCGCGTAGGAGCGGGAGTAGCGGACGCCGGGGGCGTGCTTCTGGCCCAAGGAGTCGTAGATGATGTCCTCGAGGCTCAAGGCCTCGTCTTCGCTAGTGGAGCGGCCCCGAGCATTGGAAAATCCGCCGCGGCGGCCGTCGGAGTCGACGGCGAGATCGGAGTATTTTTTGCTCTTGGCGTGATGGGGCTTGGCTTGTTTGGGCGAGGAACCGCAGGCGCTGACCAGCAGGACCGCAGCTAGGATCGGGAGGAGTATTCGTCGCATCGCGCGCCTTTCTTCCGGAACAATACCCGCGCCCTTCGCGCGACATCCGTCGCGTCGGCGCAGAAAAAATTCGATTGTGATTTGGAAAGGCCCAGGTCCGGGGCCTTTTCCGCTTAACGCCCAAGGCGCCAAAAGATTCTATCTCGATTCAAAAAAAAAATCGCAAGAAAAATCCCGTAGCAAAGCCTTTGATCTTTCAAGCGAAAATGTCAAGACGCTTGACGCGCCGTGTGATGATTTTTCTTTCGCGACGGCGCTCGCAATCTCACGAGGAAAGGCGCTCCCTTCCCTCGCGAGACCTCTCTCAAAAACCCCGCGATCGCGTGCCTCGCCCTTCTCAGTGCAAAAACCCCAGGGAGTTTTTTTCTTTTTTTACACTGTGGCGACGGCAAGGCGGAAAACAAGGCCTCGGCTCCGATTTTTTTTCGCGCCTCCGCGACCCTCCTAAAAAATTCACCTCGGATTTTTTTGTGGAGTTTCAAAGGCTTAAAAATCGACCCGCCGCGAGCCCGTGCCCGCGCCTTAAGCGCCGCAATTTTTTTCTCCCGGTCAAGCCCGCAAAATGTCGAGTCTTTTCAATTTTGCCCCCGCCGGTCCCCGACGCGAATGTTTGACAGACCACAAGATCTTGTGGTGTTTAGGAGTCACAGCCCCAATATACTGTGTATAACTTGTGAATGGACCTGTGGATAGCTCGATGGAGGAACGAGGGATGCGAACGAGTTCGGCTGTAAAAAAGGACCTTTCGGGGAGGAAGTTATCCACGGTTCGCCCCGCCCCCCAAAGCCAAGCCCCCCTCTTCGACCGGCAACGCTTGGTCAGCGAGCTGCTCTCGCTGGGCAACGAGCGGCTGCGCCCCGAGCTGGCCCAACAGATCGGCGAAGAGGTCGAGGCCGAACTCAAGCGCCGCGCCAACCCCCATTTAAGCCCCGAGCTCATCAGCGAGATCGTGCAATTCAAACTGGAGGAGCTCGGCCTGATCGAGATCCGCCGGCGCCGCTCCAAGGTCGCAACGCGGCCCGAGGAAGAGCCGACCGTCACCCTCTATCCCGACGCCGAGATCCCGCCGGAGCCCGCCCCCGAGGCGAAGTCTTCCGCCGAAACGCCGGCCGCCAAGCTCGCCGCCGCCCAACTCCCCACCCTCGAAAAATTTTTGCAGCCCCGCGGCGCGGCGCCCTCGGGGCGCCCCCTGCCGCCGAAGGCCGGCGTCAAGGTCTCGCCCCGCGCCCTGCGCCGGATGCGCGAGGTCTTCGGCCTCGACGACCCGCAGCTCGCCGCGCGCCTCGAGGCCTTCTACGACGAGATCGCGACGCTCGCCGCCGGTGCCGAGGCCCAAGGGCCGGGGGCCTGCGAGCCGGAGATCCTGGCCGTCGAGTTCTTCAACGCGATGGCCAACCAAGAATTTTACCCGCAGCTCCCCGTCCTCTTCCAATTCCTCGAGGGCCCCGACTCCCCGCCCCGCCGCTGGGGACCGACGGCCCTGCGCTGGCGGATGGACGCCGAGGCGCTGCCCGCCCTCTTGGACGAGGCCGCGGCGTTGTGGCGAAGGGGCGGCGAGGTAGTCTTCGCCCTCGAGGCGCCGAAGGCCTACGCATCCAGCGCGACCGCGAGCCTCGAGCGCTTCTTCTCGGGCGTCGAGTGCTGCCTGATGGCGCTCCCCGACGATCAGGCCCTGCCCGCCTCGGTGGCCCTGCGCCTGGCCGCGGACCATCCCGACGCGGCGGCCTTGGCCGAGCTGGCCCTCTCGGGAAAATACTATCCCAAGTTTCGCTTCGAGTGGCGGGTCCCGGAGGAGGAAGCCGATCTCTCCGCCCTCGAAAACGTTTTGCTAGTGACCTGGAAGAAAAGCGAGCCGAGCCTGGTCTGCTTCGATAAGGCCTCAGGCGCCCGCGCTAACTCCCGCCTCAGCCATTTGGAGACCGGCCATCCCGGCGGCACTCCCGCGCTAAGCCGATACGAGGGGGGCAGTCTCGGCTCGCTTAATTTATCCATCGTCGGGGCCGGCGACGACGTCGACTGGGCCAAGCTGCGCCGGATGACGCGCACCGCGGTGCACTTCCTCGACAATCTCTTCGAGGTCGCCGCCGCCGGCTATGAGAGCCCTCGCGAGACGCCGCGGCGCCTGGGCCTGGGCGTGATGGGCTTTGCCGAGCTTCTGCTGAAGCTGGGCATCCCCTACGATAGCGAGGACGCCGTGGTCCTGGCCGAAAAGATCTTTCGCTTCCTGCGCCAAGAGGCGCAGGCCGCCGCCGCGGCCCTGACCGAGCGACGGGAGCCCCCCGCCGAAGGCCCCGTCGAGCTCGCGCCGCGGCACGAGGCCCTGCTGGCGATCCGCGCGGAGGTCAGCCTGGCCGACTTGGCCGAGGTCAGCCCCGGACTCGAGCCGCTCGATTCCGTCGTCGAGGAAGGGCGCCCGCTCGCTCTCTTGCAGCAGATCGCGCAGCGCCGCCGGGTCTGGAACGAGACCATCGCGGCGGAGGTGCTCGAAAAGCAGAGCGTCCGCGAGGCCGAGTCCGCGCCCCGCCCGCTGCGCCGGCTTTTCGCCAAGCGCGCTGAGATCGCCCCGGAGTGGCCCCTCAAGATCCTCGGCGCCGCCCAGCGACACTGCGACCTGCCGGTGACGGGCGAGCTGGGGCTCCCCGAGGCCCTGACCCACGAGGCGCTGGTCGAGCTCTTGCGAGCGGCCCGCGGCTACGGCCTGAGCCAGGTCCGCATCGCCGGAGAACACCATTTTCTCCCTGAAGCGTCGATCCCCGAGGCGACGGAGGCGGAGACCGCCCCCCTCGCCGCCGAGGCGGCGGAGGCCTCCTTGGTCTTGAGCCTCGAGGACCTGGCCGCCGCGGTGGACGAAGCGGTCTCCGACGAGGCCGCGGCGTCCGACGCCGCAGGCCTCGCCGCCGAGAATTCGCCGGCCCTCGAACCGGAGGCCTCGGTCTCCGAGACTGCGGATTCCCCCGAACCCGCCGCCCATTCCCTCGCCGCCTCCATCCTGGGCGTCGCGGACCCGGCGTCCGGCGCCGCGCCCGGCATCCGGCCCCGCCCCCGGCCCGAGGTCCTGCAGGCGAGCAACCGCCTCATCCACACCGGCTGCGGTCCGATGCACGTCAGTTTCGCCCGCGACGCGCGGGGCCCCTACGAGGTCCGCGCCCAGCTCGGCCCGACCGGCACCTGCGCCAGCGCGCAGACCGAGACCATTTCCCGCCTGCTCAGCCTCTGCCTGAGCAGCGGCGTCGACCAGCGCCTCGTCTACGAGCAGCTGCGCGGCGTCCGCTGCCCGAAGAGCGCGGTGGACCGCGGCGACAAGATCCTCTCCTGCTCCGACGGCATCGCTCGGGTCTTCGAGCGCGAATTGGGCCTTTTCAGACAAGCGCCGGAAACTTCCGAGGAGGAAGAGGAGATCACGGCGGTCACCGACCTGGCTTCGCTGCAATAAGTTTTGGACCTGGAAGAGGAAAGGGGGAATCCCGCGAGGGGTTCCCTCTTTCTATTTTTGAAGCGAAAATTTTCTCAGGCCTCCTGCGGGCGGATGCCGAGCGGCTGGGCCACCTTCGGGTCGCGGACCTTCCAAATCCAGCCGTCATAGAGGAAGTGCAGAAAGCTGCTCGCCAGGATGTACCAGCCCAGCGTGGTCCAGGACCAATGGCGCCAAAGCAGGAAGATCGTCACCATCCCCGCCGCGAAGACGCCGAAGCTCCAACCCTGGCGGCGGATCCAGGCGGCCAGCGGCGAGGACTCGGCGGGACGCGCGAGGTACTTGCGCCGGGAGAAGACGTTGACGAAGGCGATGTACTCGATGGCATGGGAGAAGCCGAAGGCCGCGTAGCCCGCGACGAAGTCGTAGCCCAGCGTGGCGTAGAGCAGCAGGACGCTCAGCACGAAGAGGTTCTTCGGCCAGTGGAAGCGGCCGCGGTGAGAGAATTCCTGCTTCAGGTAAAAGCCGGTGATGACGAGGCCCGCGGCCAGGGCCGCGCCCGCCAAATAGGGCATGACGGGCAGCAACGGCTCGAAGACGCGGTTGAGCATCCTGCCGGCGGCGCTCAAGCGCACCACCTCCTGCTGCACCTTGGGACTCGAGGCCAGCTGCAGGAGCAGAAACAGAAACCAGACCCAGATCATCGCCTTGTCGATCCAGGGCCGGCCGTAGCCCGCCTTGCGCGAGTAGACGCGCAGGATACCCATCTTCTGCATCAGCGTGTGGTAGATATTCCAGACCACCGAGAGGAAGACCAAGACCGCCAGCAAGGGCCGCACCGGCCTCGCCTTGGGGCCCAGGCCCGGCTCGACGTAGAGGATGCCCGCCAGGGTCAGCAGGAAGAAGAGGAAGGGAAAGAGGACATAGGCCTTCTTGCGCGCGGCGAGCTGGTCGGGGTCGGCGTAGACCAAGGGAAAGGTGAGATGGCGGTGGATGAAGCTGATCATCAGGACGAAGGCGATCAACGCGGGCCACAGATCCTGCTTGCGCCCCGCCTCGAAGGCGAGGACGAAGGCCAGAAACACCGGCACCCAGCCGAAGCAGAAGAAGATCAGGTCGGTCTTGGGACCGCCGATCCAGACGGAGGAATTGGTTTCGGCTTTATTCATCTTGTCGGCACTCGTCGTCACTCCCTAACCCGTTATTCCAATCTTGTCGTTCCAAACCCTGGAAGGTTTCGGCCTCAGGCGATCCCGAAATACCGTTCCACCGCCGCGCCGATCCCGACCTTGATCTTGCCCAGGATCTCCCGGCGGTCCCGCGGCCTGTCCAGGTGGGCGATCACGCCCCAGATCGGTACCGAGGTCCACTCGGCCAGGGTCTTCAGGTTGTGCTTGGCCGAGGGGTCCGCCTCCTTCCGGTCGCAGTTGAGGACGATCCCCGCGACCGGGATCTCGCGGCGTTCCAGGGCCTCCAGAGTCAAGAGCGTATGGTTGATCGTGCCCAGGCCCATCCGCGCCACCACCAGGACCGGGATCTCGAGGGCGGCGATCAGGTCGCTCACGCAGCGCCCCGGACCCAGCGGGACGCGCAGCCCGCCAGCGCCCTCGACCAGGACCGTCTTGTGCAACAGCTCGAGGCGGCGAAAGGATTCGAGGATGCGGTCGAAGGAGATCTCGACGCCCTCCAGCGCCGCCGCCACGCCCGGCGCCAGCGGCGGCTCGAAGGCATAGGTGTTGATCAGGTCGAGGTCGTCGGAGGACTGAGAGATTTTTTTCAGGAAGACCGAATCGCTGGAAGGCGCGCCGGAGAGCCCGCCGCTCTCGACCGGTTTCATCACCCCCGCGTCGACGCCGCGCTCGCGCAGGTAGGCCGCGAGGCCCGCGGTGACGAGGGTCTTGCCGACGTTGGTATCGGTGCCGGTGATGAAGAGTCCTGCCATAGTCAAGTGTCGGCGTGTCGCAGTGCCGAAGTGTCTAAGTTTGGGGATCTAGAGATTGCGCGTCGTTTCCTCAAGCGATTCCCATAAAATTTCCAACAGGGCCTGCAAGTCCCGCGCCTCGATCGCCAGGGGCGGCAAGACGACCAGGACGTTTCCAAGCGGCCTGAGCAGGGCGCCCCGCTCGCGCGCCGCGCGGCAGACCCGAAATCCCATCTTCGCCTCCAGCGGATAAGGCGTCCCGGCGGCCTTATCGGCGACCAGCTCGATCCCCGCCATCAGGCCGATCTGCCGCACCTCGCGGACCTGGGGGTGCGCGGCGAAGCGCCGCAAGGCCTCGCTAAGCAAGGCTACCTTGGGCTGCAGGCGCTCGATCACCCGCTCCTCCTCGAAGATCTTCAAATTGGCGAGCGCCGCGGCGCAGGCCAGGGGATTGCCGGTGTAGCTGTGCCCGTGGAAGAAGGTCTTGAAGTCGCGGTAGGCGCCGCAGAAGCCCTGGAAGACCCGCTCGGTGGTGAGCGTCGCCGCCAGCGGGAGGTAGCCGCCGGTGATCCCCTTCGCCAGGCAGAGGAAATCCGGCGCGACGCCCTCGTGCTCGACCGCGAACATCTTCCCCGTGCGCCCGAAACCGGTCGCCACCTCGTCGCAGATCAGAAAGGCGCCGTGCGCGTCACAAAGCTTCCGAAGGTGCGTCAAAAATCCCGGCGGCTGGGTGCGCATCCCCGCGGCGCCCTGGATCATCGGCTCGACGACGCAGGCGGCGATCTCGCCCGAGTGTCTCGCGAAGAGCTCGCTGGCCTGCTCGAAGCTGAAGTTTTCGATCACCAGGGACTCGAAGAGCAGCGGGCGGAAGACCTTGTGGAAGAGGTCGATGCCGCCGACGCTGACCGAGCCCAGGGTGTCGCCGTGATAGGCGTCGCGCAGCGTCACGAAACGGATCTTCTTCGCGTCGGCGCCGCCCCGCTGCTGCCAATACTGAAACGCCATCTTGAGCGCGATCTCGACGGCGGTGGCGCCGTTGTCGGAATAGAAGACCTTTTTCAGGTTGCGCGGGGCGACTTGCAGCAGGCGCTCGGCCAACTCGATGGAGGGGACGTTGGCCAGGCCCAGCAGGGTGGAGTGGGCGATCTTGTCAAGCTGGGCGCGGATCGCCGCGTCGATCTCGGCGCGGCGGTGGCCGTGGACGTTCACCCACAGCGAGGAGACGCCGTCCAGGTAGCGCCGCCCCTCGATGTCGATCAAGTGGCAGCCCTCGCCGCGCTCGACGATCATCGGCTCTTCGGCCATGTACTCCTGCATCTGGGTGAAGGGGTGCCAGACGAGGCGGCGGTCGAGGTCTTTGAGGTGTTGGGCGTTCGAGTGCATCAGGATTTGTAGGGACGAACCTTGTGTTCGCCCTCCCCTCCGTGCTCGGGGGCGAACACAAGGTTCGTCCCTACATTTTGCAGTGCCGACCTTAAGGCCGCCACGTCTTCCTTGGTATGCGTCGCCATCAAGGTCACCCGCAACCTCGCCGTCCCCGGCGGCACCGTCGGCGGGCGGATCGCCGAGACCCAGAACCCGCGTTCCGCAAGCGCGCGGCTCATCGCCACCGCCGCTTCGGCCGCGCCCACCAGCACCGGAACGATCGGGGACCGCGCCCGTCCCGCGCCCGCGTCAAAATCCCGCACCCGATCCCACAGCGCCGACCGCCGCTCCGGCTCGCCGACGACGATTCGCAGGGCCTCGCGGGCGGCCTCGGCCAAGGCCGGCGGCAAGGCCGTCGTGTAGATGAAGGGCCGCGCCCGGTTCACCAAAAAATCCACCAGGACCCGCGGCCCGGCGATGTAGGCGCCGAAGCAGCCCAGGGCCTTGCCCAGGGTCCCCATCTGGATCACCCGGTCCGCGTGGCGCCCGCGCCCGGCCAGGGTCTCGAAGAGCCCCGCGCCCGTCGGGCCGAAGACGCCGGTGGCGTGGGCCTCGTCCAAGTAAAGCCACGCGTCAAACTCCTCGGCCAGTCGCAGCAAAGATTCCAGGGGAGCCAGGTCGCCGTCCATCGAGAAGACCGTCTCGGTCGCGATCAAAAACTGCGCCCCCGGCGCCGCGCGCCTTCGCGCCGCGCGCAGGCGATCGCCCAGGTCGTCGAGATCGTTGTGCCGGTAGACGAGCTTCTCGGCCTTGCTCAGCCGCATCCCGTCGATCATCGAGGCGTGATTCAGCTCGTCCGAAAAGATCAGGTCCCCTTCCCCCAGCAGGCAGCTCAGGGCGCCCAGGTTGGCGTGGTAGCCGGAGTTGAAGACCAGCGCCGCCTCCGTGCCCTTGAACTCCGCCAGGGCCTCTTCCAGGCGGTGCACCGGTCCCTGCGAGCCGGTCACCAGGCGTGCCGCGCCGGAGCCCAGGCCCCAATCGCGCAGGCCCCGCTCCACGGCCTCGCGCAGGGCGGGGTGATCGGCCAGGCCGAGGTAGTTGTTGGAGGAAAAATTGAGATAGTCGCGCCCCTGATGGCGCAGGACGCGGCCCTGCGCGCCCTGGATCTCTTTCAGGTCCCGGCGCAATCCCGCCGTCTCGAGGCCCGCGAGGGCTTTATGGAGTCGTTCGAATCCCATAATAATTCGGAAAAGAACTACCCTAAACCATAATGGATCGAAATCCGCGACGGGCCTTGGAATGGGTGGCCGGGCGGGGGCCCCCCGCCGCGCGCAGCCTGCGAGCACGGTGGGGGTGCAGACCGGACAGGACCCGTTCCGAGGCCCGTCGCGGATTTCGCACCACAAAAGCGTAACGCTCAGGCACCTACTGCAGCGGAAGACACCGAGGCGTCCTCTGCGGGCTTAGCCTTGCGGTGCGGCGCCACGGGCACCAGGCCCTGGCTGCGAATCAGCGCCAGGTCTTGCTCGGGGCTGCGACCCTGGGTGGTGAGATAGTTGCCGAGCATGGTGCCGCTGGCCCCGGCGTCGAACATCTTGTCTTGCCACTCGCCCATGTTGACCTCGCGGCCGCCGCAGACGAAAAGCTCTTTATCGGGCATGGCCAGGCGCAGCACCGCGATGATCTTCAGGCAGTCGAGCGGGGTCAGGTCGTGCTTGTCGGCCAGCGGCGTGCCGGGGCGGGGGTTGAGGAAGTTGATCGGGATGGAATCGGGATCGATGTCTTTCAACTGAAAGATGAACTCGACCCGCTGCTCGACCGACTCGCCCATGCCGAAGATCCCGCCGCAGCAGACCTCGAAGCCCAGCTCCTTGGCGTTCTTGACGGTGGCGACCTCGTCCTCCCAGCTGTGACTTTGGACGATGTTGGGGAAGTAGGAGCGCGCGGTCTCGATGTTGTGGTGGTAGTGGATCATCCCGGCCTCTTTGAGGCGCAGGAGGTCCTCGCGGCTCATCAAGCCGAACGAGGCGCAGGTCTCGACGTCGGTCTGCTCGCGGATCTTTTTGATGGCGTCGACCATGGTGTCGAGCTCTTTCTGCTTGGTCATGCCGCGACCGCTGGTGACGATGGAAAATTCGGTGGCGCCGAAGGACTCGGCCTCCTTCGCCTTCTCGAGGATCTTATCCGCGGACATCAGGGGATAGACCGGCGCCTGGGCGCCCTTATAGGAGTTGGACTGGGCGCAGAAGCTGCAGCTCTCGACGCAAGCGCCGCTCTTGGCGTTGACGATGGAGCAGAAGCTGATCTGGTTGCCGAAGGCGCGTTCGCGGAGGGACTTGGCCAGCGGGAGGATCTTTTCGAAGAACTCCGCGTCTCCCATGCGAAAGATGGCCAGGGCCTGCTCGGGGCCGATGCCCCGTCGGGCGATCTCACAGGTATCGTGCAGGATTTCCATAAGTCCTCTTCTTCACACCCACCGCCGGTCCCTAAAACACAAGGTCCGACCGGCTGGCAACGGCTTTTAGGAAGGGCGAGTCATTTTAACTAGATAGAGGGGCGCGGGGCGGGTTTGACAAGCCCCCCAAAATCCCCTAGCTTCGCCTCCCCATGCCCAGAAAGGCCAAAATCGTCCGCAATACCAAAGAAACCCAGATCTCCGTCGAGCTCAACATTGACGGGAGGGGGAAGTACAAGGTCGACACGCCCATCCCCTTCTTGAACCACATGCTCGAGGCCTTCGCCAAGCACGGGCTCTTCGACCTGACGGTCAAGGCCAAGGGCGACGTCCATGTCGACCTGCACCACACCGTCGAGGACGTCGGCATTGCCCTGGGCGAGGCCTTCACCCAGGCGCTGCGCGACAAAAAGGGCGTCCGGCGCTACGGGCACTTCACGCTGCCGATGGACGAGGTCCTGACCACCGTCGCCGTCGACTTCGCCGGGCGGCCCTGCATGATCTACAACCCCAAGCTGAAGGCCGGGCGCATCGGGACCTTCGACGTCGAGCTGGTGCCGGAATTTTTCCAGGGCTTCACCAACGCCGCCCTGGTCAACCTGCACATCAACGTCTGGTACGGCCGCAACCGGCACCACATCGTCGAGTCGATGTTCAAGGCCTTCGCCAAGGCCGTGGACATGGCGACGCAGAAGGACGCTCGGGTGCGCGGGGTGCCATCGACAAAAGGGGCGCTGTAAGGTCCGTTCGTACCCGTCCTCGAAGCGGGAAAACGGTCCCGGCGGATTCGCATGATCGCCATTTTAGACTACGACATGGGCAACCTCCGCAGCGTCTCGAAGGCCGTCGAGGACGTCGGGGGGAAATGCGCCGTCACCCGCGACCCCAAGCGGGCCGCGAAGGCGGACAAGCTCATCCTGCCCGGCGTCGGCGCCTTCAAGGACTGCATGGCCAATCTCGAGAGCTACGGCCTGATCGAGCCCATCCGCGAGTTCATCGCCTCCGGCCGGCCCTTCCTCGGCATCTGCCTGGGCATGCAGCTGTTGATGGACGAGAGCGAGGAAGGCGGGCGTCACCGGGGCTTGGGCATCCTGCCCGGCAAGGTCCGGCGCTTCTCGCCCGAGCTGGGCCTGAAGGTCCCGCACATGGGCTGGAACCGGCTGAAGCTGAAGGGCAAGCCGCGGCTGCTGGAGGGCATGGAGGGCGACTACGTCTACTTCGTGCACAGCTACTACGTCGCGCCCGAAAAGAAGAAGGCGATCGCCGCCGTCAGCGACTACGGCCTCGAGTTCGCGGCGAGCCTCGAGTCCGACAACATCTTCGCGACCCAGTTCCACCCGGAGAAATCCCAAAAGGTGGGGCTGGGCCTGCTGAAACGCTTCGTGAAACTATGATCCTATTTCCCGCCATCGACTTGAAAGACGGCAAGGCCGTGCGCCTCCAACAGGGCGACTACGACCAGGTCACCCAGTACTCCGACGACCCGCTCGCCCTGGCCCGGCGCTTCGCCGAGGAGGGCGCGAAGTGGATCCACATCGTCGACTTGGACGCCGCCAAGGCCGGCAAGCCCGTCCACCGCGAGCTGATCGCCCGCATCGCCCGCGAGGTCCCGGCCAGGCTGCAGGTCGGCGGCGGTATCCGCTCGGTGGCGACCGCGGGGGAATATATCGGCGACGGCGTC